>JAHIPW010000073.1 GCA_018903055.1 bacterium | reverse complement strand
AAGGAGAGAGAAAACCTTTTATCTAAGATAGCAGGGGAATTGAAGGTAGCGCCCTCTCAAATCCTGGAGAGAATGGAGAGATTGGTCCGGAGGGTAAAAGAACTGGAGAAAGAGATCGAGAGATTGAAGAGCAGAGAATCCCTTTTAAAGAGGGAGGAGTTGATAGAAAAGGTGGTTGAGGTAGGGGGGATTAAGGTAATCTCGGAGAGGATGGAGGGACTGGATATTAAGGGATTGCGCCAGGCCTCTGACCTCTTAAAGGATAAACTAAAATCGGGAGTAATCGTCCTGGGTTCGGTAATGGACAATAAGGTAGGACTGGTCTGTGTAGTAACCAAAAACCTAACAGATAAGTTGGATGCTAACCAGATTATAAAAGAGGTAGCAAAGATTGTTAAAGGAAGTGGAGGAGGGAGAAGGGATTTTGCCCAGGCAGGAGGAAAGAACCCAGCAAAGCTCTCTCAAGCCCTGAAAGAAGCCCCCTCAATAATTAAAGGTTACGTTAAAAAGTAACGGTAAATTAGGGTAAAGGGTGCGGATGGGTAGTGAGTAGCCCCTCGACTTCGCTCGGGATTCCTTCTTGCGAGAGGGATCCTGAGTTTATCGAAGGGTGGGTCGGGGATGAGTTGTGTGGATGGGGATATGTTCCCCACCCTCATCCCCACAACCCGACTCACAACCCCTGTCTGCCGACAGGCAGGCACAACTCACCCATAGACTTCAATCTGTTACCTGTTACTTTTTACTTGTTACTTCCGAGCGGAGCGAGGCTGATGAGAATAATGGGATTGGACGTTGGTGAAAAGAGGACTGGGGTTGCCGTATCAGATCCCCTGGGTTATATTGCTCAGGGGATTTCTGTTGTAAAGCGAGAAGATATTGAGGATTTGAAAAAGATAGTAAGCGATTATGATATCGAAAGGATTGTAGTAGGACTTCCCAAGAATATGGATGGAAGTATTGGGGAACAGGGGAAGAAGGTATTAGCCTTTATTGAAGATCTAAAAAGAGAAATTGATTTACCCGTTCTTACCTGGGATGAGAGGCTCACCACAAAAGAGGCCGAAGGGGTCCTCCTAAGAGCAGACTTGAGCCGGGCAAAGAGAAAGAAAGTAATAGATAAACTGGCAGCAGTGCTCATTCTCCAGAGTTACTTAGATAGTCAGAGGACAAAGTCCTGAGCCTAAAGTCTCAGGTAGTTGGGTAAGGGTAAGGTAGTGGGTTTAGTAGTTGGGTAAGGGTTAGGTGTTTTTAAAAGACCAACTACCTAACCCAACAACCAAACTAACAACCTAACCTTAACCCTAACCAAATTTGGAGTATCCCATGAACCTCAAAAATACCGACATTGCTATTGTTATTCTAATCATTCTTGGAATCGTTATCTACCAACTCTATATTCCTCTGGATTCCAAGTCTCCTCAGATTAAAGTTATTGAGATCTCAAAGGGAATGAATGCTAAAGGGATCGCCCATCTCTTAAAGGAAGAGGGACTGATTAAGAATGGTTTAGCCTTTAGAGTATTAGCCAAAGTAAAAGGAGTGGAGGATAGGCTTCAGGCCGGGGAGTATGAATTAAGTTCTTCAATGAACCTTTCCCGGATCCTCTCCAGGATAAAGAAGGGTGAGACCCTGGCCCACTCCTTCACCATCCCAGAGGGTTATAATATTCGTCAGATTGCCCAGATATTAGAAGAGAAAGGTCTGGCAGAGAAAGAGAGATTCATCGAATTGACAAAAGATTCTAAATTGATTTCTCAATTCGATATCCCGGCAAAGAGCCTGGAAGGGTATCTCTTTCCCGAGACCTACAGAGTTTCTAAAGGAATGAATGAAGAAGAAATTATTGAACTCATGGTCTCCCAATTCAACAAGGCAGTAAGTGAAGAAGATAGGAAAGGAGCGCAAGAGTTAGGATTTACTTTTCACCAGATTATTATCCTGGCCTCCATCGTTGAGAAAGAGACCAGCGCTCCAGAGGAGAGAGCCCTCATCTCTGCCGTCTTTCATAATAGATTGAAGGCAAAAAGACCCCTACAGGCCGATCCTACAGTCATCTATGCCTTGGGAGAGGCTTTTGATGGAGACCTGAAGAAAGAACATCTTAGAGTAGATTCTCCCTATAATACATATAGATATCGGGGTCTCCCTCCTGGACCTATTGGAAATCCGGGGAGAAAGGCCATTCAGGCTGCTCTATATCCCGCAGACGTCAACTACCTCTACTTTGTCTCAAGAAATGATGGAACCCACGCCTTCTCTTCCAGCTTAGAAGAGCATAATAGAGCGGTGTGGAAATACCAAAAAAGACAATAGGTTATCAGGTAATCCCCGAAGGAAAGCCTTCGGCTTCCAACGGGGCAGGCAGGTAATCGGGTTATCAGGAAAAAAAGGTTGAAAACAGTTGACAGAAATCCGAAAACCGTAGGGAAATCTGAAATCAGCCCGCCCCGCTTCGCGGAGCGAGGCCGGGGAAAACTGTTTTCCGTTCTCTGTTTTCTCTACTGATTTCTGTTT
>JAHIPW010000072.1 GCA_018903055.1 bacterium | reverse complement strand
CTGGGCAGCGCCGGTGATCATATTCTTTATGTAGTCCGCATGGCCCGGGCAGTCTATGTGGGCATAGTGTCTCTTTTCTGTCTCATACTCAATGTGGGCCGTAGCGATGGTGATGCCTCTCTCTTTTTCCTCCGGGGCATTATCGATCTCGTCAAACTTCATCTCCTTAGCCAGGTTGTGCTTGGCCAGGACTTTGGTCATGGCCGCCACTAAAGTGGTCTTTCCATGGTCCACGTGTCCGATGGTCCCCACATTGAGATGGGGCTTCTTCCTCTCAAACTTTGCCTTTGCCATTTTAAACCTCCTTTGATACACGGATGAGCACAGATGGAAATCACAGATGAGCACGGATAATCAGTGCTAATCCGTAAAAAATCCGTGTTAATCCGTGTCTATTTTCATTTTAGCATACTTTCTCTAATCTTCTCTGGTACCGGGGCATGATGGTCAAACTCCATACTATGGGTTGCCCTTCCCTGGGTCAGAGACCTCAGAGATGTGGCATAGCCAAACATCTCCCCCAAGGGAACAAACGCTTTTACCGTTTTAGCCCTACCTCTGGTGCCCAATTCTTCTATCTTCCCTCTGCGAGAATTTAAATCTCCAATCACATCTCCCAGATACTTCTCGGGTACTACTACCTCTATACTCATTACTGGTTCAAGAAGCACTGGTTTCGCTTTGCTCACAGCATCCTTGAAGGCTAATGACCCCGCCATCTTGAATGCTATATCAGAGGAGTCTACCTCATGGAATGAACCATCGTATAATATTATTTTAACATTGATTACCGGATAACCAGCTAAAATTCCTGATTCGCATGCTTCCCTTATTCCTCTTTCTATGGACGGAATATATTCTTTAGGAATGACCCCTCCCTTTATCCTATCCTCAAAAGTAAATCCCTCACTCGGAATAACCTCTAAAGAAACCACTCCATACTGGCCTCTCCCCCCAGTCTGTTTGATAAATTTTGCCGTTGCTTTTGCTTCCTTAGTAATGGTCTCCTTATAGGCCACCTGGGGCTTGCCTACCTGGGCCTCCAATTTGAACTCCCTTAATAATCTATCAATAATGATCTCCAGGTGTAATTCCCCCATACCAGAAATTATAGTCTGAGAGGTCTCCTTATCTATCTTCACCCTGAAGGTGGGATCCTCTTCAGCCAACCTAGCTAAAGACTCACTGAGTTTCTCCTCTTCCTTTTTCGTCTTAGGTTCAATGGCTACAGAGATTACTGGCTCGGGAAAGTGTATGGTCTCTAGGCAAATGGGTCTTCCCTCATCGCATAATGTATCCCCGGTCTTGGTATTCTTCAATCCTATGCAGGCAGCGATATCGCCAGCATAGACCTCCTCCCTACTGCGACGTTTATTGGCATGCATCTGTAGGATTCTTGCCACCCTTTCTGTTTTATCTCGGGAAGCGTTATAGATATAGGAACCAGCCTTCACGCTTCCCGAATATACCCGAAAAAAGGTAAGATTTCCCACATGGGGGTCGGTGGCAATCTTAAAAGCCAAGGCACTAAAGGGTTCGGAATCAGAAGCTTTTCTCTTTTCTTTATTTTGATCTATAGGATTTATTCCTTCCACTGCCTGGATATCAATGGGTGAAGGAAGGTAGTCTACTATGGTATTTAAGAGGGACTGGATTCCCTTATTCTTGATCGCTGCTCCGCATAATACCGGAATCAGGGTGGCAGACAGGGTTCCTTTTCTAATTCCTCGCTTCAGTAGTTCCTCTCCTATCTCTTCCCCTTTTAAGTATTCCTCCATTAACCTGTCATCTGCCTCGCTCGCTCCTTCAATCAGTCTCTCCCTATATTCCCTTGCTTCTTTCACAAGTTCGGACGGAATCTCTCCTATTCTTGGTTTTGTTCCCAAATCTTCTTCTTCCCAGGTAATAGCCTTCATCTTAACTAGGTCGATTACTCCCTTAAAATTTTCCTCTTCTCCAATAGGGATCTGCACAGGAAGTGCATTAGTATTGAGCTTCTCTCTCATCTCCTCTACTGCTTTTATGAAAGAAGCGCCCGTCCTGTCCATCTTATTTATAAATGCCAGACAGGGAATGCCATATTTCCTTGCTTGATGCCAGACGGTCTCTGACTGGGGTTCCACTCCTCCCACAGCACAGAAGATGGCAATGGCCCCATCCAGGACCCTCAGGGATCTTTCAACTTCAACCGTGAAGTCCACATGGCCCGGGGTATCGATAATGTTAATTCTATAATCTCGCCAGTAACAAGTAGTAGCCGCAGAGGTGATGGTTATTCCCCTCTCTTTCTCCTGAACCATCCAGTCCATGGTGGCCGTCCCCTCGTCCACCTCACCCAATCTGTGGCTTATTCCGGTATAGTAGAGAATACGTTCTGTGGTGGTAGTCTTTCCGGCATCGATATGGGCCATGATCCCGATATTTCTTATTCTCTCCAAAGGTATCTCTCTCGCCATTTTTGCTCATTCCATCCTGCGAAAAATCCGAAGCACGAAATCCGAAATCCGAAACAATTTCAAATGACCAAAATCCAAATGACCAAAACAGTTTTGAACATTTGAACATTCGAATTTAGAATTTGTTTAGAGTTTTGATATTAGGATTTAGAATTTAATCCGCCTGTAAACTTCTCATACTACCATCTATAGTGAGCGAAGGCCTTATTGGCCTCTGCCATCCTATGGGTATCCTCTTTTTTCTTTACCGCTGAGCCAGTATTCTTTGAGGCTTCCAAGAGTTCTGCCGCCAATCTCTCGGCCATGGTATGCTCTTTCCTTTTCCGGGCAAAGTTTATTATCCAGCGCCTGGCCAAGGTTTCTCCTCTCTCTGACCGGACATCCCCGGGAACCTGGTAGGTAGCTCCTCCTACCCTTCTCGGTCGCACCTCCAGAAGGGGTCTGGCATTCTCCATGGCCCTCTTGAAGAGGCTCAAGGGATCTTGGCCGCTCTTCTTTCCCACGATCTCGAGCGCCTCATAGAATATGGATCTGGATAAGGACTTCTTCCCCTCCCACATTAAATAGTTGATGAACTTCGCCACCAAGATGCTATTATGCTTGGGATCGGGTAGTATCTTTCTTTTAAAAACTCTCTTTCTTCTAGGCACCGATTGCTCCTTTCAGTCGCGTCACATGCTCCAAGCTTCAGGCTTCAAACATGTGGCCTGAGGCCTGCAGCCTGTAGCCTTAATTACTTTGGTTTCTTCGCTCCGTACTTGGAACGACTCTTTCTTCTTCCCTCCACTCCTATGGTATCCAGAGTTCCCCTTATGATGTGATATCTCACTCCCGGTAAATCCCTCACCCTCCCTCCCCTAATGAGAACGATGGAGTGCTCCTGCAGGTTATGGCCTATCCCCGGTATGTAGGTCGTGACCTCCATACCATTGGAGAGGCGAACCTTGGCTACCTTTCGGAGAGCAGAGTTGGGCTTCTTGGGGGTAGTGGTATAGACCCTGGTACATACTCCCCTTTTCTGGGGGGATCCTCTCAGGCCGGGAGTGGTGACTTTTCTCACCTGCCTCTTCCTTCCCATCCTTATCAGTTGACTTACTGTAGGCATCTCATACCTCGCTATGCTCGGATAGTTTACCAGTTTGCCGGTTTTCCGGTTTGCCAGTTTGTTGCTTTTTCTTAATTAACTGGCTAACTGGTGGACTGGTTAACTGGCTAACCAACTGACTGTTCATTATTCACTTTTTTTACCAGTTCTATTTCTTGGTAAGCAGAGAGGCCGGTTCCGGCTGGTATGAGGTGGCCCATAATGACATTCTCCTTCAGGCCCCGTAATTCATCTCTCTTCCCACTTGCTCCAGCCTCAGTCAATACCCTGGTCGTCTCCTGAAAACTGGCCGCAGAGATGAAGGACTCTGTTGCCAGAGCGGCTTTGGTTATCCCTAAAAGGATGGGTTGGGCAGTAGCCGGTCTCTTCTTTCCCTTCAATACCCTCTCATTCTCCTCCCGGAACCTGGTCCGATCTATGGCTTCACCTGCCAAGAACCTGGTGTCTCCAGGATCTATGATCCTTATTTTTTTGAGCATCTGGCGAACAATGATCTCCACATGCTTATCATTTATCTCCACACCCTGTAACCTGTAGACCTCCTGGATCTCGCTTACCAGGTAATCCTGAAGCTCCTTATCTCCTTTGACTCTCAATATGTCATGAAGAATGACGGGACCGGACATCAACCTATCCCCGGCCCTCACCAAATCCCCCTCATAGACTCTTAAATGCTTCCCCTGGGGGATGAAGTACTCCCGACTCTCTGTCTCCGCTTCTACGATGATCCTCCTCATCCCTCTAATCGACTCTCCAAACTTGACTACCCCATCGATCTCTGTGATGATGGCCGGCTCCTTCGGCTTCCGAGCCTCGAAGAGCTCGGCTATCCGAGGAAGTCCACCAGTGATATCCTTGGTCTTCATTATCTCCCTGGGGAGCTTGGCTAGAATCTCTCCAGGAGTGACCCAATCGCCAGGTTTCGCCGTGATGTGGGCCCCGGTCAGTACCGTGTATCTATCGATAATCTTGCCTGCCTTGTCTTTAATGATGATCTCCGGATGGAGCTGAGTATGACGATGATCGATGATCACCCTTCCGGTATGGCCCGTAGACCTATCGCGTTCCTCTCTCATGGTCACTCCCTTGATAACATCTGAGAAGCACACTTCGCCCTCCACCTCCGTCAATAGAGGTCGGGTGTAGGGATCCCACTCCACGAGGAGTGCCCCTTTCTTTACTTTCTTCCCCTCCTTCTCTTTCAGTATGGCTCCATAGAAAGCCACCTGGGTCTGGATCTCTTCCCCTTCTTTATTCAAGAGACTTATCCTTCCATTACGGTTTAAGACCACAACCTCTTTATCCTTATTCACTACGGTCCTCAGGTTATGATACTTTATACTTCCTTCTTCCTTGGCTAAGATCTTCGATTGGGCAATGACCCGGGATGCCGTTCCTCCGATATGGAAGGTCCTCATGGTGAGCTGGGTTCCTGGCTCACCAATGGATTGAGCGGCAATGACCCCTACTGTCTCCCCTAAGTCAACCATCCTTCCCGTAGATAGGTTTCTTCCATAGCACTTTTGGCAGATTCCATATCTTGCCTCACAGGTTAGGGCGCTTCGCACCTTGACTTCATCTATTCCCGCATCCTCAATGATTTTTGCTTTCTCCTCTGTAATCTCCCCATTCTTTTTCACAATGAGATCGCCCAGTCTGGGGATGGTGATATCTTCCTGAGCCACCCTCCCAATGATCCGATCCTCAAGGGAGACGATGATCTCCCCCCCCTCCAGTATGGGGCCCAGAGTAATCCCATTGAGCGTTTCACAATCCTCTTGAGTGACAATCATCTCCTGGGCAACGTCTACCAATCTCCTGGTGAGATATCCAGAGTCCGCGGTCTTCAGGGCAGTATCGGCCAATCCCTTCCGCGCTCCATGGGCTGATATGAAGTACTCCAAAACAGCTAATCCTTCCCGGAAGTTGGCCGTGATGGGGGATTCTATAATCTCTCCGCTCGGCTTGGCCATGAGTCCCCTCATACCCGCTAATTGCCTCACCTGTTCCTTAGATCCCCGGGCTCCAGAGTCAGCCATCATCAGGATGGGGTTGAACTTCGTCCCCCTCCTTGGTGGCACCCTCAATCCCACAATCATCTTCTCTGCCACCTTATCCGTGGTATGGGTCCAGATATCGATAACCTTGTTATATCTCTCGCCATCGGTTATAATCCCATTCTTATACTCAGACTCCACCTTTAATACCGCGCTCTTGGCCCTTTCCAAAAGCTCTCTCTTCTCCTGGGGTACTGCCATATCATCCAGACCGATAGAGGTCCCGGCCTTGGTGGCAAACTTGAAGCCTAACTCTTTGAGGTCGTCTAAGAGAAGGATGGTTTTATAGCGCCCCAATCTCCGGAAGCAGGAGAGGATGAGGTCGACAAGATCCTTCTTCGTTATCTCCTTATTTATGAACCTGAGCTCCTCTGGTAGTATTTGGTTGAAGATCACCCGGCCACAGGTAGTATCTACCATCTTGCCTTCTATCCTCACCTTTATCCGGGCATGCAAGGAAGACTCTCCCTGGTCATAGGCGATGAGGACCTCCTCACAACTTGAAAATCTTTTTCCCTCCCCCTTCTCGCCCGGCAGCTCTTTAGTGAGATAGCACAGGCCCAGGACCATGTCCTGAGTGGGAGTAACTAGGGGTTTCCCATTGGATGTGGATAGAATATTATTTGGGGCGAGTATTAAGAGCCGGGTCTCGAGCTGGGCTTCAGCCGATAATGGGACATGGACCGCCATCTGGTCTCCATCGAAGTCGGCATTGAAGGCCACACAGACTAAGGGATGTATTCTGATGGCATTTCCTTCCACTAACACCGGCTCAAAAGCCTGGATCCCCTGGCGGTGCAGAGTGGGGGCCCGATTTAGGAGTATGGGATGCCCTGAGATTATCTCCTCCAATATGTCCCAGACCTCACTGGTCTCCTGGTCCAGGAGCTTCTTGGCTCCTTTAATGGAGGCAACGTATCCTTTCTCCTTTAGTCTTTTGATGATAAAGGGTTCGAAGAGTTCCAGGGCCATCTTTTTGGGCAGTCCACACTGGTGGAGCTTGAGCTCGGGACCAACAACAATGACTGACCTGCCCGAATAGTCGACCCTCTTGCCCAATAGGTTCTGCCTGAACCTTCCCTGCTTTCCCTTCAGCATATCGGATAATGCTTTCAGGGGTCTTCCCCCAGCACCCTTAACTACCCTTCCCCTTCTTCCATTGTCAAATAAAGCATCCATTGCTTCCTGGAGCATCCTCTTCTCATTCCTTACAATAACCTCTGGAGCCCTGAGCTCCATCAGTCTCTTCAATCTATTATTCCTGTTGATTACCCGGCGATAGAGATCATTTAAGTCGCTGGTGGCAAACCTTCCTCCATCTAAGGGAACTAAGGGCCTGAGGTCCGGGGGGATGACGGGAAGGAGGGTGGAAATCATCCACTCCGGCCTATTCCCGCTTGCCAGAAAGGACTCCACGATCTTTAACCTCTTGGCGAGCTTTATCCTCTTTTGGGCTGAGGTAGTCCTTCTCATATCATTCCTGATCTCCTTGGTAATAGCTGTTAAGTCCAGCTCCTCCAGTAACTTCCTGATGGCCTCTCCTCCCATCCCGGCCTTGAAGGAGGTTCCATACTTCTTTTTATAATCCTGGTACTCCTCCTCAGTCAGGAGTTTCTTCTTGGTTAGTTTAGTCATTCCGGAATCGGTGATGATATACTCCTCATAGTAGAGGACTTTCTCTAACTGGCGCTGGGTTAACCCGAGAAGAGCTCCCATCCTACTAGGTAGACCCTTGAAGTACCAGATGTGGGAGAGGGGGGTAGCCAGTTCAATGTGACCCATCCTGCTCCTCCTCACCCGACTTAGGGTAATTTCTACTCCACACCTATCACAGACTATCCCGGCATGCCTCACTCTCTTATACTTCCCACAGTAGCATTCATAATCCTTGGTGGGACCGAAGATCCTTTCACAGAATAGACCATCCCTCTCCGATCTGAAGGTCCTATAATTTATGGTCTCTGGCTTCTTGACCTCTCCATGGCTCCAGGATCTGATGACCTCGGGCGAAGCGAGTTTGACCCTTATGGCATCATACCTGTCTGCCGACTTGTCGGCCCCTGCCCGTCCCTGTCCGTCCGACAGGCGGGCGGCAGGCGGGGACGAGGCAGGGACTGTGGGAGCTCCCTTCCTCCTCTCAAGCTCCACATCCAGGCTCAGTCCCATGAGCTCCTTGACTAAGACATTAAAAGACTCTGGGAGGGTGGGGGGAAGGGCGTCCTCTCCCTTGACGATGGCCTCGTATATCTTCGTCCTCCCTTCAATATCATCACTCTTCACGGTGAGCATCTCTTGCAGGGTATAAGCAGCTCCATAAGCCTCCAGAGCCCAAACCTCCATCTCCCCAAACCTCTGTCCTCCGAACTGGGCCTTTCCTCCTAAGGGCTGCTGGGTGACCAGGGAGTAGGGGCCTATGGCCCGAGCATGGATCTTATCTGCCACTAGGTGGGCGAGCTTCATCATATAGATATAGCCCACCGTGACCTCTTGATCGAAGGGCTCGCCACTTCTTCCATCATAGAGTATGATCTTCCCATTCTCTGGAAGGCCGGCCTTTTTCAAAAGCCTCTTGATCTCCCCCTCTCTCGCCCCATCGAAGACCGGGGAGACGATCTTCATTCCTAAGACCTGGGCCGCCCAGCCCAGGTGGGTCTCCAGTATCTGTCCCACATTCATCCTTGAAGGAACGCCAAGAGGGTTTAAGAGTATCTCGACCGGGGTACCATCCGCAAGATAGGGCATGTCCTCCTCAGGCAGGATCTTGGCGATGACCCCTTTATTCCCATGCCTTCCAGCGATCTTATCTCCAACAGAGAGCTTTCTCTTCTTGGCCACAAAGATCTTGACCATCTTTAGAATCCCACTGGAAAGCTCATCTCCCTTCTTAGCCCTCTCCAGGTCCCGGTCCCTCTTCTTGCGAATAGTCTCTATCTTTTTCTTCAGCACCTCTTCTATTCTCTCGATCTCCTCTCTTCTCTTCAGTCTTTTAATCCCTCTCTTTGCTTCCTGAGAAAATCTTTTTATCTCTCTCTCCGCCTCTCTCCTTATTCTCTCTAACTCTATAAATTGCGCTTCTTTTTCCTTCTTGGTCTTGGGCCTCTTCTTCCTACTAAAGACCTTGACATCGACCACTATCCCCTCGTCCCCAGGTGGGAAACGCAAAGAAGCATCCCTTACCTCTGCTGCCTTCTCCCCAAATATGGCCCGCAAAAGTTTCTCCTCTGCCGAGAGATCGGTCTCCCCTTTAGGGGTGACCTTGCCAATCAAGATATCCCCCGGCCTGACCGTGGCCCCGATACGCACAATCCCCTCCTCATCCAGGTCGGCCAGGACCTCTTCTGCCACGTTGGGAATGTCCCTGGTGATCTCCTCCTTCCCCAATTTAGTATCCCGGGCCAAGAGTTCATACTTCTCGATATGGATGGAAGTGAACTTATCATCCTTCACCACCCTTTCACTTATCAGGATGGCGTCCTCAAAGTTATACCCCTCCCAGGGCATGAAGGCCACCAGGATATTCCTTCCCAATGCGAGCTCTCCCTTATCTACTGCCGAACCATCAGCAATAATTTCCCCTCTCTTCACCCTTTGGCCAACTTTCACGATCGGCTTCTGGTGAATGCAGGTATCCTGATTGGATCTAATAAATTTATCTAAAAAGTAGCTATCGTGGGTCTCGAGGTCGAAAGAAGGTTCTTCTATCCGGATGATGATCTTATCTGCGTCAACCTCTTCCACTACTCCTCCCCTTTGAGCGGAGACGACCGCCCCGGAGTCCTGAGCCGCCCGTTCCTCTATTCCCGTTCCCACTAAGGGGGCTTCGGGAACCAGAAGAGGAACCGCCTGTCTCTGCATATTGGAACCCATCAAAGCCCGATTGGCATCATCATGTTCTAGAAAAGGTACCAGACCAGCAGAGATGGAAACCAGTTGCTTGGGTGAGATGTCCATGTAATCGATTTCGGATGGGGTAACCTTGGGAAAGTCGCCTCGGCGGCGACTGGAGACCCGCTCGTCCAGGAAATATCCTTTACTATCAAGTCGGGCATTGGCCTGAGCGATGATATACTCATCTTCCTTATCTGCAGAGAGGTACTCGATCCTTTCAGTCACCCTTCCCTTCTCCACCTTGCGATAGGGAGATTCGATGAGGCCAAATTCATTCACCTTGGCATAGGTAGCGAGGGAGTTGATGAGGCCGATATTCGGGCCCTCTGGGGTCTCTACGGGACACATCCTGCCATAGTGGGTATGATGGACATCCCGCACCTCAAAGCCTGCTCTCTCCCGGGATAATCCTCCGGGGCCTAAGGCGCTCAGGCGTCTCTTATGGGTAAGCCCGGCCAGGGGATTCGTCTGGTCCATGAACTGGGAGAGCTGACTCCTACCGAAGAAATCTCTTATGGAGGCCACCAGGGGATTGGCATTTATCAGATTGTGGGGCATAGCGCTCTTCACATCCATAAGGGAGATTCTCTCCCTTATGCCCCTCTCCATCCGGAGGAAACCGATCCTCACCTGATTACTCAAGAGCTCTCCCACACTTCTTATCCTTCTATTCCCTAAATGATCGATGTCATCAATGGAACCCTTACCATACCTTAAGTCGACTAAATATCTGATGGTCCCGACAATATCCTCTTTAGTCAGGGCTCTCTGGCTCATGGAAATATTCAAACCCAACTTCTTGTTGATCTTATACCTTCCCACCTTGGCCAGGTCATACCTTTTCTTATCGAAAAAGAGCCTTTCCAAAAGCCTCTTGGCTCCTTCTGCTGAAGGTGGTTCACCAGGCCTAAGTCTTCTGTAGATCTCTATCAGGGCCTCCCTCTCTGTAGTGGCAGAATCCTTCTCTAAGGTATACTTAATGGCCAGGTTGGTCATTACTTTATCGACGACTACGGTCCTCACCTTCTCTATTCCCGCTTTGACCATTTTATCCAAGGAGGCAGGAGTAATCTCCTGGTTGGCCGAAAGGATGATCTCTCCCGTCCTTTTATCTATTACCTCCCTTGCCAAAATCTGACCCAGGGCCTTGGGCAACTTGGCTAAGGGTGAAGTAACCTCGATCTCCTTTATCTCCGCCTGTTGAATCTTCCCTATTAAAGGTTGGGTAATTTTCTCCCCCGCCTCTATGATTTTCTCACCTGTCTGCCTATTTCCGATGGTCCTTATTGCCATCATTCCCAGGGCGCGAGAAAACCTGGGCCCTTTGACTTTCAGGATTTTGGGAGGTGCTTCTACATTGAGTTCCCTGGTGGGATAGAAGAGGGATAGTATCTCTTCGTCCTTCTGGTAGCCCAAGGCGCGCAAGAGGGTAGTGGCTAAGATCTTCCTCTTGCGATCTATCCGGGCATAGACCAGGTCATTGACATCGAGCTCAAACTCCAGCCAACCTCCTCTATAGGAGATAATGCGGCAGGAGTAGAGGTGTTTGCCATTGGGATGGATGGAGAAGCCATAAACCACCCCCGGGGAACGATGGAGCTGGCTTACTACCACCCGCTGGGCACCGTTAATAATGAATGTCCCCTGTGGAGTCATGAGGGGTATCTCCCCAAGATAGACTTCCTCCTCTTTGATCTCCCTTAGCTGCCCGCCAGTGCCTGACTCTTCTTCTCTTATTACCAGCCTGAAAGTTGCCTTAAGAGGTAGGTCATAGGTTAGGCCTCGATCTAGACACTCCTTTATATTATACTTCGGCTCCTCCAACCTATAGCTTGCGAATTCCAAAGAGCTGAGGCCTTTGGCAGCATTAATGGGGAAGATCTCGTTAAAGATGGCCTCCAGACCCTGGGGCTTTCTAGAAAGGGGGCTCTTTCCCGGCTGTAAAAACTCTTCATAGGATTTCTTCTGGATATCAATGAGGTTTGGTATCTCCAAGACTTCTGGGATTTTGGCAAAGCTCATCTTCTTCATTATGAATAACCCCCTACCCCCGATTTTATCGGGGAAACTCCAAATTCTAAATTCGAAATCCGAAAACAGTTGACGGAAATTTGAAAACCGTAGGGAAATCGGAAATCTGAAATCAGTATTTTTTCCCGTTCTCTGTTTTCTGTTCTCCCTACCGATTTCTGTTTTCTAACAACCGATTTCCATTTTCTATAGCTGACTGCCGATCACCGATAGCCGAAACGAGCCTCGCAACTGATAGACGTTAAAAGGCATATTTGCAAAAGTCGAATTATTTAAGTTCTACCTTAGCTCCTACCTCTTCCAGTTTCTTCTTTACTTCCTCGGCCTCTTCCTTTGGTATCCCGGTCTTCACTGGTTTGGGAGCCCCATCCACCAGGGCCTTGGCTTCCTTCAAGCCAAGCTCGGTCAGGCTTCTTACTACCTTAATAACCTGTATCTTCTGAGGACCCACCTCTTTTAGGATGACATCGAAAGTAGTCTTTTCCTCTACCGGAGGTGCCCCAGGGACTGCGCCTGGTACCGCCATGGCTACCGGTGCTATGGAACTAACCCCGAACTTCTCCTCCAGGACCTTGACAAGATCGGCAAGTTCTAAGACGCTTAAGGATTCGATACCCTTTATAATCTCTTCCGCTTTCTTGGAGAGCTCTACGGTGGCCTTTTCTTCTTTTTCTACTTTCGGGGCTTCCGGCTTTGCTTCTTTCTTCGGCGTATCTTCTTTTTCCTTTTTCTCTTCTTTGGAAGATTCTACTTTAACTTCTTCTTTCTTTACTATCTCCTCTTTTTCCTTCTTTTCCTCTTTCTTCTCTGTCATAATCAACTACCTCCTTCTTTTACTGCTCCAATATTTTTAAGAGTAAAAACTAAATTTCTCATGTTTCCTTTGAGGACGTTCATCAGACCCTGCAGAGGATATTTTATCACAAGGGTGACCAGGGAAAGGAGCCCCTCATATGAAGGGAGGCGAGCAAGCTCTCCAATCCTTTCCCTATCGATGAGTTTTCCTTCAACTATTCCCACCTTAACTGAAAGCGCCTCATGCTCCCTACTAAAGTTGGTTAATATTTTTACTCCCCTCAGGGGGTCCTCATAACCAAAGGCAATAGCGGTGGGACCCTTCAGGTAAGGAAGGAGCCCTTTCTCATATCTCTCCCCTTTGACTGCCAGGCGGATAAGGGTATTCTTGATTACCTCATACTCAATCCCCTCACCCCTTAACTTCTTTCGTAGATCACTCACCTTTTCCACATCCAAGCCACGATAATCGGACAGGATGACGCTTGAGGCGGAGTGCATCTTCTCCCTTATTCTTTCCACCTTCCTCTCCTTCGCTATTCTCTGGGGCTTCTTCTCTTCTGCCATTAGAAACCTTCTCCAGTCAATCTTTTTAGTAGATCCTGGGTATCTATCCTGATGCTTGGCCCCATGGTGGAAGAGAGGGTGACCCTCCTCAGATACTGGCCCTTGGCCGTGGCCGGGCGGGACTTAACCACCGCCCCCAGGAGAGTGCGGATATTCTCCAAAAGATCCTCTTCCTTAAAGGACCTCTTGCCGATGGAAAGATGCAAGATGCCGAAACTATCCATCTTATACTCTACCCTGCCGGCCTTGGCCTCTTTGACCGCCTGGGCTATCTTAAGGGTAACGGTACCCAATTTGGGATTGGGCATTAGTCCTTTGGGGCCCAGGATTCTTCCCAGATGGGCGATCTCTTTCATCATATCAGGAGTAGCGATGGCCACATCAAAGTCGCGCCAGCCCTTCTTGATCTTCTCTATCAATTCTATGGTCCCTACGAAGTCTGCCCCTTCTTCCTTGGCTTCCTTCTCCTTCTCTCCCCGGGCAAAGACCAGAACTTTTATCTCCTTCCCCCGACCATGAGGAAGAACCACCGTTCCCCGGACCATCTGAGAGGAATCCTTGGGATCCACTCCCAGTCTGATGTCGACATCGATCGATTCATCAAACTTAGCGGGGGCAGATTTCTTGACTACACTGAGTGCCTCTGGTAGTGGGTAGGCCTTCTCTTTCTCAATTTTTGCTGAGGCCTCTTTATACTTCTTCCCTCTTTTCATACTATCTCACTTTCCCACTTTCTCACTTTCTTCTTCTTTGCTTTCCTGAATGATTTCGGTTACTACCTCAATGCCCATTGACCTGGCCGTCCCCTCCACGATTTTTACTGCCTGCTCTATGTCTGAAGCATTCAGGTCAGGCATCTTCATCTTAGCGATTTCTCTCACCTGGGCCTTGGTTACCTTCCCAATCTTCTCCTTACCTGGAGTACCCGAGGCCTTGGCCAGTCCTGCGGCCTTCTTTAACAAGATGCTCGCTGGTGGGGTCTTGGTGATGAATGAGAAGGAACGGTCCTTATAGACTGTGATTATCACCGGGACGATCATCCCCTCCCCCTTTTTGGTCCTTTCATTGAAGGCCTTGCAGAACTCCATGATATTCACCCCATGTTGGCCGAGAGCCGGACCCACTGGGGGGGCGGGATTGGCCGCTCCGGCCGGAATCTGGAGTTTTATCTTGACGCTTATCTCCTTGGCCATCTTATACCTCGCTATACTCAGGCAGTTTGTTAGTTTGCTGGCTTGCTGGTTTGTTAGGATTTTTCCTAACCAACCAGCCAACTATCCAACTAACTTCTATTCTACTGTTCACTCCCTAAATCCTCTCCACCTGTAAGAAGTTTAATTCCACAGGAGTAGTGCGACCAAAAATGGTCACCTCCAGCTTAAGCGTCCCTCTCTCAGGATAGATCTCCTCAATGATGCCGATGAAATTGGTGAAGGGGCCGTCAACGATTCTGACGCTCTCCCCTTTCTCAAAAATGATCTTGAGCTTGGGCTTCTTGGCCACCCGCTTTATCTCAGATAGAATGTACTCTACCTCTTCTTGGGCTAGGGGGATGGGCTTTGTCCCGGCACCCACAAATCCCATTACCCCGGGAGTATTCTTCACCACATACCAGGTGTCATCCGTTAACTCCATCTCAATCAGGGCATAGCCTGGGAAGAACTTCTTGGTTGAGATTTTCTTCTTGCCCTCCTTAATCTCGGATATCTGCTGAGTAGGGATGAGAACCTGAGAGATTTTATCTTTTAGACCCATGTTCTTAAAACGATGCCCTACATTCTCACCCACCTTATTCTCATCATAGCCACTGTGGATATGGATGGCATACCATGCTTTGGCCATTTCTACTACTCCTACTTAAGTACTAAATGTAAAGATTGCATCAAGAGGGTATCAATAATCCAGATGAAGAGAGCAATAGTAACTACAGTGACGATGACCACCCAGGTGGCACCAGAAACCTCCCTCCTGTTCGGCCAGGTCACCCTTTTCATCTCTAATCTCACTTCTTTTAAGAATCTTCCAATCCTTCTGGGCATCTTTTACTCCAGACGCTGATTGTCGCTGATTTGAGACATAGATAATCACGGACAAATCCGTGCCAATCCGTATTTTTTATCCGTGCTGATCCGTGTAATGGCAGGCCAGGAGGGATTCGAACCCCCAACATCCGGTTTTGGAGACCGGCGCTCTAACCAATTGGAGCTACTGGCCTATCCTCGCTCCGCTCGGAAGTAGCAAGTAAAAAGTAAAAACTGATAACCTACGATCACACTTTCCCACTTTCTCACCTGCTCACTTTCCTACTTTTCTTCTTTCCTACTCTTCTACTTTCCTACTTTATTTCTTTATGCAGGGTATGTTTTCTGCAGAACTTACAGAATTTTTTCAGCTCCAATCTATCTGGATTCGTCTTCTTGTTCCTTGTTAGAGTATAGTTTCGCCTCTTACAAAGAGTGCAGGCTAAGGTAATAGTCTCCTGCATACCTCACTCCATTCGGAAGTAAAAAGTCAGAAGTTGAAATTAAGAAGTAAATGAAAAACTTCTCTAACACTTCTCTCTTTTACTTTTTACTTCTCACTTATTGAAGTATCTCGGTCACTACCCCAGCACCTACTGTCTTGCCCCCCTCTCGGATGGCGAAGTTCTGTTCAGATTCTAAGGCAATGGGGATGATGAGTTCTATCTCCAGGTCCGCATTATCCCCGGGCATGACCATCTCCACCCCCTCCGGGAGAATGACCTTTCCGGTAACGTCTGTGGTGCGGAAGTAGAACTGGGGTCGGTAGTTG
>JAHIPW010000071.1 GCA_018903055.1 bacterium | reverse complement strand
CTCTGATTTTTCCTTTGTTGAAAATCCTCTTACATAGATTGTTTCAGAATCTTCCGAGATACTGAGAGGAGGAAAGGGTTCACTAGTTTCTTCAAATGGGCCATGTGCAAAAAAACCAACAATTTTATAGCGCCATAATTCATTTCCATTTTTATTAAAACATACTAAGTAAACTATATTTTTCTCTTTAGGGGATGACACTAAAAAAGTGAAGTAACTACTGTCGGGAGAATATTGACCTATGCGTTGAGGCCCAAATTTTTCTTCAATACATCTTATCTCCTCACCTGAAGAATTGTAAAATGCTATTCGTGAATGAAATGGTAAGTGTTCCCTTCCATCTAATCCATAAACCACAAAGTCTCCTTCATCATTAACTGCTAAATTATCAAAGACTCTTACTCTATACTTACCTCTTCTCTTGCCTTCCTGATTATATATCTCTACCTCATAATATTCGACTCCTCTAGGATACCAACTCAATATTCCTGCCTTCTTTTTGCGAGGAGATAAATTGGCGTGTTGGCTCCCTTTTAATTCCAGCTCCTTTATCGTTTGTCCCCTTGCATTAAAGAACTGAATCTTTTTCACCTTTGTTTCCCTGCCTTCTTTATCAACTTTCTTTCCAGAAACCAATTCTATTTTTGGTCCTTTTACTTTGGTTTCCTCTTGCTTCTGAACAGGCTCCTCTGCCATGGCAATACTTACAACACCTACACTCAAAAGCAATCCAACTACACTCGCAATCCCCACTACCTTCTTAAGATTTACTCTCTTCATCTTCTAACTCCTCTCTTTCTGCACCGCAGATAGTTATTATTCAGCTTCTGATTTCAACGATGGATTCGCATATATTCGCGTTCTTAGTCCCAGAGCTCCACTTCTACCATCTGACCCTTTTCTGCTCCTTCACTTAATCTGGGAATCTTCAGTAAGCCATCAGCTTTTACTAAGGAAACAATATTTGCTGTTCCCCTATGCAATGGAATAGCAATTAATCTTCCTTCTTGCTCTTCAAGTCGCACCCGAATATACTCTTCTCTTCCCGTAGAAGAGGTAACGGTTCTTGCTAATCGGGCATTTATTATTCTTATTCTTGCTTTAGCATTCATCATGGCTAAAATGGTTGGCTCCACTATCTTTCTAAAGACAATCATGACGCTCGCTGGATTTCCCGGTAAACCAAAAACAATCTTTTCTCTTACTTTAGCAATAATGGTGGGCTTGCCCGGCTTTATAGCTACCCCCTGAGTTAGAACCTTTCCTTGAGTTAAGGAACTCATTACCTTTAAAGTCAGATCATAGGTACCGACTGAACTTCCTCCAGAGATAAGAACCATATCTGCTTTAGATAATGCCTCCTTTATTTTCTCTTTCAAAATCCTGGGATTGTCTTTGATAATCTCAAAGGGAACGGGTTCTCCCCCACACTTCCTAATCTGAGCAGATAGGGAATAGGTATTCATATCTCGAATCTGTCCAGATTCTGGCTTTCTTTTCGGCTCAATCAACTCATCTCCCGTAGGGATAATGGCTACCTTTGGCCTTTTGAATACCTTTATCTCTGTAATCCCTAATCCACTCAAGGCACCGATATCCTGGGCCCTTATCCTGTGCCCTGTTGCTAATAGAACCTCTTCCTTTTTAATATCCTCTCCTCTCTTAGCAATATTTTCACTAGGGGTTAAGGCTTTTTGTAGTTCAACCCCTCTTCCTTTAATCTCGGTATATTCCAGCATCTCAACACTATTTGCTCCCTTAGGCATCATGGCTCCGGTATTTATCTTTATTGCCTCACCCTTCTTGACCTCTTTTTTCGGAACCTCTCCAATCCTTACTTCACCAGCTAAAGAGAGAGAAACAGGATTCTCTTCACTCGCCCCAAAGGTATCTTCTGCCTTAACCGCATAACCATCCATCATGGACTTATCAAATGGCGGCAAATCCTCGGAAGAAATGATATCGGTTGCCACAAACCTATCCAGGCTCTTAGTGACCTCTATAGTCTCAGCCCCCATAAGTTTTATTTTCCCTAAAATCTTTCTTGCTTCCTCAACTGTCTTCAACTCCAACATTCTAACCTCATTCTACCTAGAATGGTAAGTCTTTATCTGCGATAATCTGCGTCTAAAAGATTATCTTTCCTTCAATAAATCTCAAAATGCGCTTGTCTTGGGGATTGGTAAAGATTTCTTGAGCATTTCCTGATTCGATGATTCGGCCCTCAAATAGGACACTGGCCTGGTGGGCCAGGCGTCTTGCCTGGAACATGTTATGGGTAGCAATAACAATCGTTGTCTTAAATTCTCTATTAATGTATTTTATCAATTCCTCAATTATGGCCACGTTCCTGGGATCAAGGTCAGATGTTGGTTCATCGAGGAAGAGAATCTCCGGCTCCAGGACCATGGCCCTCGCTATAGCCACCCTCTGTTTCTCTCCCCCGGAGAGGTCCCTTGCCCTTTTATGCTTATACCCCTTAAGTCCCACTATCCCTAAGGCCTTCTCTACCTTCTCAGCGATCGAGCCCCTATTCTCTCTCCTCACTTTTAATCCATAGGCAACATTCTCATAGACCGAGGTATTGAAGAGAGCGGGTTTCTGGAAGACTAGGGTCATCCTCCGCTGTAACTTCAAGTAATTATTCTCTTTTAGTGCCTTTCCATCAAAGTAGATCTCCCCAGAAGTTGGTCTCTCTAACAAATTTAAGAGGCGCAATAAAACGCTTTTTCCCACGCCGCTTGGCCCTATTATAGCATGTATTCTTCCTCTTTCCAATTGAAGATTTATCTCTTTTAGAATGACCTCTCCATCGTATTCCCGGGATAGATTATGGGTTCGTATGGCGTACTCTCTCATTCTCTAATCCTCTGTAAGTAGTATAGTCCAGCATTGATTAGAAAAGCAGTGGCCAATAGTATAATCCCTAAGGCCAAGGCGAGCTCAAAACTTCCTTTTCCGGTCTCTAAGGCAATGGCCGTGGACATTACCCGCGTAGTTCCTTTTATATTCCCTCCCACGATCATAGCTGCTCCGATCTCAGTGATTACCCTTCCAAATCCAGCGATTAGGGCTGCTAAGATAGCTACTCTCGCCTCTTTTAAAATGGTCAAAGTTGTCTGGATTCTTGTCGCCCCAAGAGAGATGGCACTCTTAGTAATGGCAGGGTCCACACCCTTCACCGCTACCAGGGATAGGGCAGCGATAATGGGGGTAGCCAAGATAGTCTGAGCAGTGATCATGGCAGTCGGGGTATAGAGAAGTCCCAACATACCCAGGGGCCCCCGGTGGGATAGGAAGAGATAGAGGAAGAGGCCCACTACCACTGTGGGAAGGGAAAAGCAAGTATTAAGTATGGTAGTTATCACTCCTCTTCCCGGAAACCTGTGGAGTCCGACCAATGCGCCCAGCGGAATGCCGAGACATGAGGCCAAAAGAACTGCAGTTCCTGATATGCGCAGGGATAGAAATATGATGGTATAGGTTTCTTTGTCAAAACTTAAGAGTAGGCGAAAGGCTTCTTTTAATCCGCTCAAGATATAATCCATACTATTCTCCCATAGGATGGAAGAGGGGCTCTCCGAACTCCGCCTTGCCAAACTCCCTTATTATTTTCTTTCCTTTATCTGAAATCAAAAAGTTAATAAATTCTATACCCCATCTATAATTAGTATGAAGAAATTTTTCAGGGTTAACTAATATTACACTATACGGATTATATAATAGATTATCTTTTTCATAAAGAGAAATTAGTGAAAACTTGTCTTTATAGGATAGGTAGGTGGCACGATCTGTTAGGCAGTAGGCTCTCTTCTGACTGGCAATAACTAAAGTGGCTCCCATCCCCTGTCCCGTCTCCTGATACCATTCACCCCCTGGAATTAAACCTGCTTTTTCCCAGAGTTGTTTCTCCCTCTTATGCGTTCCAGAATCATCCCCTCGGGAGATGAAGGGCGCTTTCTTGTGAGCAATGGTAGATAAAGCGGGTATTACCCCTCCTATTCCCTTAATCTTCGCTGGATCATCCTCTGGCCCAACAATGACAAAGTCATTATACATGATGCTCTTTCTATTTACCCCATACCCTTCCTTTACGAATCTCTCCTCTGCCTCCGGATCATGAACCAGGATTAGATCGCAATCCCCATTCTCTGCCAATCGGATGGCCTTCCCCGTCCCGCAGGCAATGACATCCACCCTTGCTTCTGCCTCTTTCTCAAATACTGGAATTAGGGCGTCGAGAAGACCGGAGTTCTCCACGCTTGTTGTAGTAGCTAGAATAAGATGCGGAACCTCTCTCCTGCATCCCAGAGTAAAGGCCATAACCAGTATAAATCCTAAAAGAAATATCTTCTTTTTCATTCGCATCCTTCTATTCGTGTTGATTTGTGTTTTCTATCTGCGTAAACCCCGTAGGATGTTCACTATCCAACGGGGTAAATCTGCGCCTGCCTGCTGGCAGGTTTTAATCTGCGGTCATCAGCGTTGCAATCTGCGGTCATCAGCGTTGCAATCTGCGGTCATTGCTTGATATTCATGCTCTCTCGGATGCCAGCGAAGCGCATCCGGCATCAGCGTATAAAAAAACCAGCTCCCG
>JAHIPW010000010.1 GCA_018903055.1 bacterium | reverse complement strand
TCGTAACGAAACTAGAAGCTCGATATACTAGAGGCTGGATTGTGCTAAAGAAGTGAGAGGACAACGAGCCTCGAGCCTCTATAACCAGCATCGATACGAGCATCGACAACGATAAACTTTTACCGTTACTAACGGTGGTGGTTTGAGACCTGCTATTTAGGGGTAGAGATGCGTTTTAAGGAGATGGCTTCTAAGGTTAGTCAGTGGCTTGAGGAATCGAAGGAGATCGTCATTTCAAGTAGGGTGCGACTTGCCCGGAACTTGGCTGACCTTCCCTTTACTCATTGGGCGAAAAAAAAGGAGCTATCCAAAGTTGTAGAAGAGGTTTTAAAAGTAACCCAAGGCAGTAGCTATTTAAAGAATGCCCTTACCATTAATCTTAAAGAACTGGATGATATTGATTGTCAGTTCTTAATGGAGCGTCATCTAATCTCAAGGGAGCATGCTTTAGGAATAGAGAAGGAGAGGGCAGTTATCATCGGAGATAAAGAGATTATCTCCATCATGGTGAATGAGGAGGACCATCTCAGGATTCAGGTGACAGAATCTGGACTAAATCTATTTGAAGCCTGGAGGCTGGCGACTAAGATAGATAATGAACTGGAGAAGAGATTGAATTATGCCTTTTCCGAGAAGTATGGGTACTTAACCGCCTGTCCCACAAATACCGGGACGGGCCTGCGAGCCTCGGTTATGATTCATCTCCCTGCCTTAGTTATATCTCGTCAGATCAACAAGGTTCTGGATGCCGTCTCCCGAGCGAATATGGCGGTGAGGGGCATCTACGGGGAAGGGACCCAGGCCCAGGGGGATTTATTTCAGGTTTCAAATGAGATAAGTCTGGGTGAGAATGAGGAGGAGATTGTGGGACACGTGGAGAAAGCTGCCCAGGAGATTATGGAGTATGAAAAGGGAGCGCGGAAGAGGCTTTTGACTCAGTTGAAGGAAGAGATTAAGAATAGTGTATCCCGGGCCTATGGGACGCTCTGTAGCGCCTATACCATAAGCTCTGTAGAGACCCTGACCCTTTTATCCAAATTGCGCCTGGGAGTGAGTATCGGTCTAGCTAAGGATATCGATGTTCCTACTTTAAATGAACTACTAATCCTCACCCGCCCGGCCCACCTTCAAGAGATGGCGGGCAGGAAGTTAAGCGCTCCAGAGAGGGACGTGAAGAGAGCAGCATTCATAAGAAGTAAACTGGGAATAAGAAGCAGTGAGTAATAATCAGTTAATATCAGTTAACAGTGGTTAATAACAGTTAACAACAGTTGCTTTTTTTAGTGAGGTAACCGATTTTAACCGATATTAACAGTTTTTAACCGATATTAACCTCATATTTGTTAAGCGAAAGGAGGAGGTTTGAAATGAATGGAAGGTTTACGAAGAAGTGGGGTAAGGTCATAGAACTTGCCCGTCAAGAGGCGGGAAGGTTAGGTCACGATTATGTAGGAACAGAACACCTCCTCTTAGGACTGGTAAGATTGGGAGAAGGGGTAGCGGTTGAAGTACTTAAAGGCTTCGGTATCGACTTAGAATCCATAAAATTGGCAGTGGAGAAGATCGTCCCCAAAGGGCCGGCGACTTTAAAGATGGGAGAGATTCCCTTCACTCCTCGGGCAAAGAAGGTTCTGGAAAAAATTACGGTAGAAGAGGCGAGAAAATTAGGTCATGGCTATTTAGGGACGGAACATATCCTCTTAGCCCTGATTAGTGAGGGTGAAGGGGCTGCTGCCCAGGTCTTGTTGAATTTAAATATTGATTTAGAGAAAGCAAGGAAAGCCATACTGGAGCTCCTTCAACCAGAAGTTCTCCCAGAGGCCCCAGAGATTCCAGGGATGGCTCCAGGGGAAGAGATACCTAAAGGATTCCCGCCGATATTTGGGATGGCGGGAATGAAGAAAGAGGCCCAGGCCGTCTCTAAGACTCCAGCCCTGGATGCCTTTGGAAGAGATATGACTCAATTGGCAAGGGACGGAAAGCTCGATCCGGTCATTGGAAGGGAGGATGAAATAGAGAGAGTCATCCAGATCCTGGCCAGAAGAACGAAGAATAATGCAGCCTTAATCGGTGAGCCGGGGGTGGGGAAGACAGCCATCGCAGAAGGGGTTGCCCAGAGAATTGTCTTTGGAAAGGTGCCCGATCTCTTAGCCAATAAGAGGATGATTGCCCTGGATTTAGCAGGAATGGTCGCCGGAACAAAATATCGGGGTGAGTTTGAGGCCAGATTGAAGAAAGCGGTAGAGGAAATCAGGAGGAGTGGAAACGTCCTCATCTTTATCGATGAACTCCATACCTTGGCTGGGGCTGGGGCGGCAGAGGGGGCCATCGATGCCTCCAGTATCCTGAAGCCCTCTTTAGCCCGGGGGGAGCTGCAGTGTATTGGGGCTACAACCCTAGGTGAATACCGGAAGTATATTGAGAAGGATGGTGCTTTAGAGAGAAGGTTTCAGCAGGTCGTCGTCAATGAACCATCAGTGGAGGAGACGGAGAAGATTTTGGAAGGGTTGAAGGGCAGGTATGAGGAGCACCATAAGGTAAAGATAACCCCCGAGGCTCTGAAGGCAGCAGCAGAACTATCTGAGAGGTACATCTCTGATCGGAACCTTCCCGACAAGGCCATCGATTTGATCGATGAGGCCAGCGCCCGGGCGCGCTTAGCAGAGGCTACCATGCCCCCTCATCTCAAGGATATAGAGAAAGAGATAGAAGAGGCAGAGAAAGAGAAGGCAGAAGCGGTAGAGAGCCAGGAGTTTGAGAAAGCAGTAGAATATAGAGACAGAGTTAAAGAGCTGAAAGAGAGGTTGAAAAAAACCAGGGAGGAGTGGGAGAAGTCAAAGAAGGCCTTAAAGCCAGAGGTTTCGAGCGATGATATCGCCTATATCGTTTTCAAGTGGACTGGAATACCGGTCATTAAACTCACCCAGAACGAGCAGGAGAGGTTGACCAGGATGGAGGATGAACTGGCCAAGAGGATAGTTGGTCAGAAGGAGGCCCTCAAGACAGTCTCCGATGCTGTGAGAAGGGCCAGGGTGGGGATAAAGGAGCCCAAGAGGCCCATCGGTTCTTTCATCTTCGCTGGTCCTACCGGGGTGGGGAAGACGGAACTTGCTAGGACCCTGGCCGAGTCCCTATTTGGTGATGAAAACGCTATGGTGCGCTTCGACATGAGTGAGTTCGCAGAAAGGTTCACCGTTTCCAGACTGGTTGGAGCCCCTCCAGGATATGTGGGATATGAGGAGGCGGGACAGCTCACAGAACCAGTGAGAAGGAGGCCCTATACTGTGATTCTCTTGGATGAGATTGAGAAGGCCCATCCCGATGTCTTCAATATCTTGTTACAGGTTATGGATGAGGGGAGATTGACGGACAGCCTGGGCAGGACGGCAAACTTCAAGAATACGGTCGTCATTATGACTTCTAACGTGGGGACTGAGGATATTATGAGAAGGGCTCCGGGCTTTGAGGCGGTAAAGGAAATCTCCCATGAGGAGATGAGGAGGAACGTCCTTTCCAAGATGAGGAACACCTTCCGGCCAGAGTTTTTGAATAGACTGGATGGGATCATCGTCTTTCATCCTTTAGACAAGGATAATTTGACCAAGATCTCTGAGCTCCTGCTCGAGAGGCTGCGTAAGAGACTGGATAAAAAGGGAATAAAGTTAGAACTCTCTCAAAAGGCCAGGGAATTTCTGGTCACCAAGGAGTATGATGCCATCAAGGGGACCAAGGATTATACCTATGCCTTTGGCGCCCGACCATTAGAGAGAAATATTGAGAGGTTCATTGAGGATCCCCTTTCCTCTGAACTCTTAAAGGGGAGGTTCAAAGAGGGTTCTACCATCCTGGTCGATCTTGAGAAGAATAGGCTGGTCTTCAAGGAGAAGGGGAAGCCCCGTTCGATCGCCCCGTCCGCTAAAAGCGGTCGGAGCGGACAGGGCAAGGTGTAGCCAGATGAAAAAGGGTCTCGTCCTTGTCATTCTAATCCTATTAATCATTACCATTGGGGTAAGAGCCCAAGAGAAAATTATAAAAGCCATTGAGATTGAAGGGAATAAGAATATTGCCCGGGAAAGAATCTTAAAGGTAGTAGAAACCAAAATAGGGGATGAGTTCTCTCTACTCGCCCTAAGAGAGGACTTGAAGAGAATCTATGGACTGGGCTTCTTCTCTGATGTCAAGATCGATACCTCCCCCTTTCAAGAGGGAATTAAGGTAAAGTTCATTGTTGAGGAGAAACTCTTAGTTGGAAAGATAGTTTTTAAGGGAAATAAGAAGATTGGGAAGAGGACCCTCTTGGACGAGATTGAGATAAAGGTTGATGGGGTCTACAGCGAGAGGAATATAGAGGAGGCCAAGAAGAAGATCCTCTCTCTATACAAAGAGAAGAGGTATTATCAGGCCAAAGTACAAGAGAAGACCGAAATTGATAGGGAAGAAGGTAAGGCAAATGTTTCTTTTAAGATTGAAGAAGGGCCGAGACTGAAGGTAGAGAAGATCGAGATCCTGGGAAATAAAGTCTTCTCTAATAGGAAGATAAGAAGGGTGATGAAGACTAAGAAGAGAAAGTTCGATGAGGAGATCCTCCAAGAAGACTTAGAGAATATAATTACTCTCTACAAAATAAAAGGCCACCTTTTAGCAAAAATTGTTGACCATAAGATTAAGTATGAGGAGAAAAAAATATTTATCACTATCCTCATTGAGGAAGGGCCTCAGATAAAGATGGGGAGTCTGGCCATTTCGGGTAATGAATTATTCACAGATGAGGAGATCGAGAAAGAGACAGTCCTGAAGGAGGGGATGGTTTTTAACGAGCTACAATTCGATAGAGATCTCTTCCGGGTCCAGGCTCTCTACTACAATAAGGGCTATGCTTTTGCTCGGGTGGAGCCCACAAAGGAAATCAACAGGAAAGAAGAGAGGATAGATATTAACTTAGATATCACGGAAGGTTCCCTGGCCTATATCGGGAAGATCGAGATCACAGGGAATGAGAAGACCAAGGATTATGTGATAAGGAGGGAACTGGCTATTGGGGAAGGAGAAGTCTTCAACTATAAGAAGATACTGAGGAGTCAGGAGAAGTT
>JAHIPW010000070.1 GCA_018903055.1 bacterium | reverse complement strand
GCTTTCTTTAGGTTGTCTCTTACCTCTTTTCTATATAATAAGGAACCATTGGTCAATACGGCAACCGGAATGGAGGTCATCTTCTTTATTCTGGAGATTATTTCACCGATCTTGGAATTGAGAGTTGGTTCTCCCGAGCCAGAGAGGGTTATGTAGTTCGGAGTTAACAGTTCGCCTCTCGTCCCGAGGGGACTCGAGGTCCCCGAGGGAGAGTTCGGAGACTTGAGAAATTGGCGAAGTTCTTTTAGGATATCTTGGGCTTTGACGTATTCGTTTCTCTTCAGAGTCTGGTTAGTGGTCCTTCCTAATTGACAGTAGATGCAGTTGAAGGTGCAGGTCTTGTAAGAAATGAGATCCACTCCTAAAGAGATTCCCAATCTCCTCGATGGAACCGGTCCAAAGATATACCTCATTTTTCTGTCCCTGTCCATAATTTCTTCCCATCGGTAGTGAAGAAGATATTCCCCTGATAATCTGTGCGATAGACCTTTACCCCGTTAGAAGTCCCCCGATGTTTATCGGGGGCATCCGTCCCCTTTAGGGTCGGATTACTTCTAACGGGGTTTACCTTCAATCGAGCTAACTTATCCATGACCTCTTTGTGGGGTAGGCCGTACTTATTCTTCCTTCCACAACTGATGACCGTCACCTGGGGCCTTACCGCTTTGAGGAAGCTGAGGGAACTCCCGGTCCTTGAACCATGGTGGCTGGCCTTTAAGACGGTACTCTTTAGTCCATCACCGTATCTTAGGACCATCTCTCCCTCTGCTTCCTTCTCTACATCTCCCGTGAAAAGAAAGGATATATCTCCAAACTCGAGTTTAATGACGATGGAAGAGTTATTTGAATCGCGAAAGAGATGGGCGGGAGAGAGAACCTGGACCTTTACCTCATTCCCCCAGTTCAGAATCTGGCCGGCACGTGGCTGATAATACTTGGTTTCTCTGCGTCGTTCAATCTTCTTCAAAAAATCTTGGTAGGTATAGGAGGTATGTCGGTAGCCACAGTCTAAGACCTTATCTATCTGGATATCGCTATCCAATACTGCCAACAACCCTCCGATATGGTCTCCATCTGGATGGGTGGCTATCAAAGTATCAATCCTCTTTACTCCTCTATTCTTTAAAAAGGGGAGGACGACTTCTTTTCCGGCATCGAAGTAGGAGTGGGGTGGAATGGCCCTCTTTCCTCCATCGATTAAAATGTTTTTTCCACCAGGGGTGGAGATGAATATGGAGTCTCCCTGGCCAACATCCAGGAAAGTAACCTCAAGCCTTCCTCCTTTTTCTTTGGCACAGCCCAGACTTAAGGCAAGAGAAAGGATAAGTAGGAATAATAGGCGTTTAAAATTTCTTTTCACTAATTACCAACCTCCAAAAAACAAATATAGTATACCATTTTGAGCCAGGATTGTCAAAACAAAAAAGACTACCCCTTTTGGGTAGTCTTCAAAGAAAAGATAAATACCTACTTTCTAATAGCTTTCTCGTCCAATGTCTTCTAAATTGACAATGTGGAGCATAGGGTTAACCGGTTTACCCAGTTTATTTACTTCATAGTGGACATGGGGGCCGGTAGTGCGACCACTCGATCCCAGCTCTGCAATCTGATCGTATCTCTTTACCTCTTGCCCTATCGCAACAAGATTCCTTCTATTATGGGCATACCGGGTCTCAAAGCCATATCCATGATCAATAATAACTACATTTCCCCATGTTCCCTTCTTCCCCGAGAATCTTACCCTACCATCTGCCGTGGCAATGACGGGAGTTCCTGGACGGGCAGCCAGATCCAACCCTTCATGCATCCTTTGGCGCTTGGTAAAGGGATCCCGGCGCATACCGAAGAGGGAGGTGATCCAGGCCCTTCCCGTTATGGGATTCACCGACGGAGTATGGGCTAATTGTATGGTCTGTCCTTCCAATATCTGGGAGAGTTCTTCCAGGCTCTTGGCCTGTAGAACCGCTTGCCTTTGCAGGGCTCGTACATCCTCTAATGCCAGAGTGGGTTTTTCTTCAATATATTTTAAGAGGTTGGATAGCCTTTCTTCTGTTGGCCCTCCAGTGGCGATCCCCTCTTTTTCTGTATCAGTCATTATCCTTAATTTGGCCTCTAACTCTCCCACTACCTTCATAGCCTGTTTAAATTCAGTCACCTCTTCTGCTAACTTCTTATTTGCCCTAAGCGTTCTTCTGAAGTCGTGATATTTTATAAGGAAAAGGGTGGAGGTGACCAGAAGAAGACAAAGGATACCAATCAGGCAGGAGAAGAGGGGATAGGAGATGCGCAGACTTTTAGTGCTCCTCTGACTATGGGGAATGAACATAATAGATAGGAACTTCTTAGATTTTACCATTTCTCCTCCGAAAATTAGTTTAAACTACTTTCTCCAAATTGTCAAGTTTTCTAAGAAGTCTTGACAGGAGTATTCTTTTGTGTTAGTTTAAGATAACAGTAATCAGTGAACGGTAATCGGTAAACAGTGAACAGAGTAGCTATCGAGCGATCGAGCTATCAAGCTATCGAGAACAAGGATCAATGATCCAGCATCCAGGATCAAGTATCCAGTATCTGTGATCTGTGACTATCTGTAAATAATCTGTGCTGATCTGTGTCTAAGAGGAGAAGATGAAGATACTTATTACTGGTGGGGCGGGGTTTATTGGTTCTAACCTTTCCTTAACCTTACAAAAGGATAATAGTATTACAGTAGTAGATAACCTGTTAAGTGGAAATACTAAAAATCTGGAAAGTTTCCAAGGAAACTTAATAACAGATGATATTACAAGTATGAATCTTTTGAAGAGTTTCAAGGATATCGATGTCATCTTTCACCAGGCTGCTATTACTGATACTACAGTAAGCGATGAGAAAAGAATGATGGAAGTAAATGTAGGAGGGTTTAGGAGGATATTGGACTTGGCTCTAAGGAAAAGAGTGACCCTGGTCTACGCTTCGTCCGCCGGGGTCTATGGGAATGGTAAATGCCCCATGAGAGAGGATCAAGAGTTATCTCCTCAGAATGTCTATGCCCGTTCCAAACTTCTTATGGATGAAATAGCCATAAAATATAAAGACAAAATAAGAATAATAGGTCTCAGGTATTTCAACGTCTATGGTCCCCGAGAAGGATATAAGAAAAAGGCCGCCAGCATGATCTATCAGCTTGCTCAACAGATGAAAGCAAGTAAGAATCCAAGAATTTTCAAGTATGGGGAGCAGTCCCGGGACTTCATCTATGTAAAGGATGTGGTCGATGCTACCATAAGGGCCATGAAAGCAAAAGAGAGTGGAGTGGTGAATGTGGGAACAGGAGTTGTTACAACCTTTAATAGGGTAATAGAAATCCTAAACGAAGTTTTGGGAACTTCCTATGAGCCAGAGTACTTTGACAATCCTTACTCTTTCTATCAGGATGAGACCAGAGCAGATATTAATAGAGCAGAAGAGCTCTTAGGCTTTAAAGCAAGATACAGTATTGAAGAGGGAATAAGAGACTACCTGACAACAATGCAAAATGCAAAATGAAAAATGCAAAATGAAAAGCAATGTAAGGCTATCAGGTTATCGGGCTATCCGAGACTGGAGAACCCGGGTATCCGGATATCCGGATGTCCTAATCCCGGATTACCGGTTCGCCGGATGACCTTTATCTGTGTTCTGTGTAAATCTGTAATAAATCTGTGAAAATCTGTGTTCGGGAGGTATGGAATGGTAACCAAGAAAGAGGTTT
>JAHIPW010000069.1 GCA_018903055.1 bacterium | reverse complement strand
TTATGAGAGTATGGCCCGGGCCTATCGAAAAGCAGGGGGCGATCCCAAGGTCTTAAGAGACCCTCAGTGTGCTTCTCTGGTAGTAAATAAGAACAGGATCTTAGGGAAGAGAAAGATAGAAGGGATAAGAATCTTTCAGGCAGAGGAATTGCCTAAGGGTGTAAAAATAACCCTGGTTACTCAAAAGGGATACAAAATCGAGAAACCGGTCTATCTCTGCTTCGGCATCCTTCCCAAAAGAGGACTGCAGGAGATTTATGTTGATGTTAAGATAGCGGATGGCTCAAGTATCACTCTAATTGCCCACTGTACCTTCCCTAATGCAGTAAAGATTAAGCATGTTATGAGCGCTGAATTCCGGATCGGAAAGGGGGCCTTCTTGGGCTATCACGAGACCCACTACCATGGGGAGAGTGGGGGGGCAGAGGTCATCCCTCAGGGTAAGATATATATTGATAAGGGAGGAAGGCTGGATACCAGTTTCACCTTAATTAAGGGAAGGGTTGGTAAGCTCTCGATTGACTATGAGGCCCGGGCAAAAGAGAAGGCAGTGGCAGAACTGGTGGCCAAGGTATATGGGAAGGGTGATGACGACATCCGAATAAAGGAGAAAGTAATTCTCGATGGTCCTTATGCTAAGAGCCTCATCAAGGCCCGGGTGGCGGTCAAGGATAGAGCAAAGACCATGGCCATCGGCATCACAGAGGGGAATGCTCCCTTTAGCAGGGGACATGTGGACTGCATCGAGATCGTCCAAGGAAAGGCGCAAGCAAGGGCCTTACCCATTGTTCAAGTAACCAATGATAGGGCAAGGGTGACTCATGAGGCAGCCATTGGCAGTATAGATAAGAAGCAGCTTGAGACGGTAATGGCCCGAGGACTTTCCAAGGAAGAGGCCATCGATGTCGTGGTCAGGGGTATGTTGAGATAGTCTACGCTAGATACTAAAATTTAACAATCTCTTAGTAGAGAAAATTTTTTTAAAATAATTCTTGACAAATTAAGTTAGTTATGTTTTAATATAATTGTTGACTATTTTAGTAATAAACCTATCTTGCAGCATAGGAATTTCAATCCTATGCTTGATTACACCGATTAAAGCTGCTTAAAATATCTGTGTAATCAGATTGCCGAACCCCGCACCAGAACAAGTTCGGTGCGGGACAGGCTCCGTGAGGCTTATTTTGAAGTATCGAAATTTCAATAAACAAAACAAGGTTCTGACGAAGTCAGGTTCTTATCTTGAAAGGAGGAGTAAATGAAGAAGAGAATATTCACCCCGGTAGGAGAGAAAGAGGTAACCAGAGCCATTGTCAGCAGCTTCTTGAAGCAGTTCACAGAGTATGTGGAGAGCGACTGTATCATTGTGGGAGGAGGACCGAGCGGTTTAATGGCTGGCAGGGAGTTGGCAAAAGAAGGGATCAAGGTCCTGATTGTGGAGAGGAATAACTATCTGGGTGGAGGCTTCTGGATCGGCGGCTACCTGATGAATAAGGTGACGGTGAGGGGACCGGGAGAGAAGGTTCTTGAAGAATTGGATATTCCTTATGAAGAGGCAACGAAAGGCCTATACGTGGCTGATGGTCCACATGCCTGCTCCAAGCTCATCGCTAGTTGCTGCGATGCCGGAGCTAAGTTCGCCAATATGACCATCTTCGATGATCTAATATTGAGAGAGGAAAACAGGGTAGCCGGGGTAGTGATAAACTGGACTCCAATATCTGCCCTTCCACGTGAGATCACCTGTGTTGATCCTGTAGCCTTGGAGTCAAAGTTGGTCATCGATGCTACGGGACATGATGCTTGTGTGGTAAGGAAGTTAGAAGAACGGGGCTTAATTAAGACCAGGGGTTTTGGTGCTATGTGGGTGGAGAGGTCAGAAGACTTAGTTGTGGAGCATACCGGAGAGGCCCATCCTGGCCTTATAGTAACGGGTATGGCAGTGGCTACTACCTATGGTCTTCCCAGAATGGGTCCCACCTTTGGCGCCATGCTCCTTTCCGGGAAGAGGGCAGCCGAGGTAGCTAAAAAACTTCTTAGATGAAGGGACTGATTATCAAACCAGACTTCATTCATCTCTATGAAGAGCCAACTGCCAAGGCTTTGGATGTTAAGGAAATATCGGATTACTTAAAGGAGAGGTTGCCTAATATAGAGATTGATACCAGAGAAAAATTCTTTATTCACCATTTATCTTTTCTTAAGGAAAAAGACCGGGAAGAGATCATAGACTCGTTAGCTAAAAGAATAGCCCAGAACAGAATCAGTAACTTAACTGTTCAAGAGATATCTTTCGAGCCTCTATCTGCTGAGATGGAGTATGAGAAGAAAAAGATTGAGGAGCCCAATCACAAATCGTTCGGTATTCTATACCAGGGATTCAAGTTGCAAGGAGTTTTATCTGAGTTAATCCCTAAAGAGGAGAAAGAGCTAAAGCATCTTCATATCATATTTACCAATCAACTCTTTGGCACCTGGAGCCAAAGCGATGGCCGTTACCATGCCCGGGTGAGTATCTATGGCCTTCCCGCGATTATCTCTACTACTGGCTTGGTAGAAGCACCAGCCAAACCCAAAGAATATTATCTTCTGAAGAGAGAGTATCATATACTGGGGATGAGAGAGAAAGTGACATCAGATTTGAAAGAGAAATTTCAGGGTCGCTTTATAGATTACAATGATCCCCGGACTACAGAAGTGATGAAGGGTTATGCTATGCAGGCTTTATTCTATTATTTAATGGGAGACCCTTTCTGTCGTGACCGGAACTGTCGACTTTATAATGCTCACTGGCAGGAGGATGTGATCCATGCTCAACTAAAATCACCCTATGAATTCTGTTCCTTCCACCGAAAGATCTTAGATTCTTTAAAAAGGTGAGGTCAGGATGTTTGAAAGAATCTTAGAGGATATCAGGACAGTCTTTGCCAAGGACCCAGCAGCGAGAAGCCTCTCTGAGGTACTCTTTTGCTATCCTGGCCTGCACGCCATCTGGTTTCACAGGATAGCCCATTTTTTCTGGACACACAAGCTTCGCTTTCTGGGGCGGCTCCTTTCTCATATTAGCCGGGGGCTAACCGGAATTGAGATCCATCCCGGAGCAAAGATCGGTCACAGGTTCTTCATCGATCACGGGATGGGGATAGTCATTGGGGAAACCTCTGAAGTGGGAGAGGATGTCTTGATGTATCAGGGGGTAGTTCTTGGAGGGACGAGTCTGGAGAAGAAGAAGCGCCATCCCACCATTGGGAATAATGTAGTCATCGGCACCGGAGCCACTATCTTAGGGGCCATAGAGATAGGCAATGGGGCAAAGATTGGAAGCGGTTCGGTAGTGGTGAAGCCAGTTCCTCCTAATGCTACGGTAGTCGGAGTCCCGGGAAGAGTAGTGGAAACTGCAGCACCAAAAGTAAGACCCTTAATCGATCTGGAACATGGTAAACTCCCCGATCCCGTAGCAGAGGCGGTCAATATCCTATTGAAGAAACAGGATAAGTTAGGCGAGAGGATTAAAGTCTTGGAAAAGACCCAGGGAATCTCTCCTCCCGAGGAAGAGGAAGTCCCCAGAAGACACATCCTGGATGAATTCACTCATGGGGGAGGGATCTAATGTGGATCAAGTATAACGAGAGAAGGATCGAGGCAAAGAAGGGAATTACCCTCCAAGAGATTAAAAAGCGTTATAAGCCAGAGGCGGATGTTGTTATCTATAATGGTGCGCCCATGCCCAAGGATGTTACCTTGAAGAATGGGGATGAAGTAGTCCTTATAAGGAGAGGAGAGATTCCTTCTAAAAAGGAATTAGAGGCTCTTATGGTCTCTCGCCATACCCCTGGGGTCCACGAAAAGGTAAAGAAATGCACCGTGGGAATTGCCGGCGCTGGAGGATTGGGGAGCGCCGTGGCCATTGCCCTGGCCAGGATCGGTATGGGCAAGATAGTCATCGTAGATGATGATGTGGTGGAGCCCTCCAACCTCAATCGTCAGCAGTTCTTCACCGACCAGATAGGCCAGCCAAAGGTGAAGGCCATGAAAGATAACTTAAAAAGAATAAACCCCTATGTCAAGGTAGTAACCCATCAGACAAGACTTACGGAGAAGAATATCCCGAGAATATTCAAGAAGGTCGATGTCTTGATAGAAGCCTTTGACAAGGCAGATCAGAAAGAACTCATTATCTCTGTAGCCACAAAGAGACTACCCCATATCCCCCTCATCTTCGTCTCTGGTCTGGCGGGATATGAGTCCAATAATACTATCAAGACCAGGAAGGTTGGGAAGAATTTATATGCCATCGGAGATTTAAAGACTGCTGCCCGACCGGGCTGTGGTCTCATGGCCCCCAGGGTGGGAATCGCCGCCCACCATGAGGCAAATGCTGCATTGCGCATAATCTTAGGCGAAGACCCGAGTAAATAGAGGAGGCAAGAGATGGCAAGGATAACGGTAAGGTTCTATACCACTTTGAAGGAGAAAGTGGGAAAGGGAAAGGTGGAATTGGAAGCAAAGAATGTGGCAGATGCTCTGGAAGAGCTCAGGGAACAGTTTGGCACTAAGTTCACAGATCAACTCTATGAGCCCAGTGGCAAGATTAAAGATTATTATATCCTTCTCCTCTCTGGTCGTAGCGTGGATAGGAAAGAGATTAAAAAAACCACTTTGAAAGAAGGAGATATTTTACACATCTTTCCCCCCATTGCCGGTGGCTAATACGCAGATTTACGCCCTTCAGGATCCCGAGAATCCTTTCCCTCGACCCCGAATGGGGTCTCGGGACGAGAACCCCAGAGGGGCAGGATCCGAGGGGCAGATCAAGACGCAGATGGCCGCAGATAATAGAACAGATACACACGGATAAATCCGTGCAAATCAGTATCTAAAATCAGTGATTATCCGTGTATGAAAGGAGGTAACCTATGTTAGCGCGTAGAGCGAATAGTATTCTGGAGCTCATCGGTCAGACACCTGTGGTGAGGCTGAATAAGATAGTGGGCGAGGACGATGCCACGGTATGGGCAAAATTAGAGATGTTCAATCCAGTATCGAGCGTCAAGGATAGGATATGTCTCTCCATGGTAGAGGCAGCGGAGAAAGAAGGGAAGCTAAAGCCAGGAGCGACCATTGTCGAACCAACGAGTGGGAATACCGGGATTGGACTGGCCATGGTGGCAGCAGTGAAGGGATATAAACTCATCCTCACCATGCCGGATACCATGAGCATTGAGAGGAGGAATCTCCTAAAGGCCTTTGGAGCAGAGCTCATTCTGACTCCGGGAACAGAAGGAATGAAGGGGGCGGTGAAGAAGGCGGAGGAACTGATCGGGAAGAACCCGGACTACTTCATGCCCCAGCAATTCAATAATCCCGCTAACCCGGAGATCCATAGAAAGACCACAGCGGTTGAGATCCTGGAACAGGTGGGAGAGGATATCGATGCCTTTGTAGCAGGAATAGGAACTGGGGGAACCATTACTGGAGTGGGAGAGGTATTGAGAAAGAAAAATCCCAAGGTAAAACTTGTGGCGGTGGAGCCGGCTGCTTCTGCCGTCCTCTCTGGCTGTCCCTCTGGTTCTCACAAGATTCAAGGGATCGGTGCCGGTTTCGTTCCTAAAGTGCTTAATACTGATATTCTGGATGAGATTATTACTGTCTCCAATGAGGAGGCTGCTCGTACCTCTCGCAGATTGGCAAAGGAGGAAGGATTATTCGTAGGAATATCGAGTGGCGCTGCTTGCTGGGCGGCCTTGAAAGTGGCCAAGAGATTGGGTAAAGGAAAAACAGTGGTGGTTATTCTACCAGATACTGGAGAGAGATACCTGACCACTGATCTCTTTATAAAAAGCTAAGAAATACCTCGTTATATTAGAGTGAAGAAGGCAGGTGATGAGAAATGATATGGACCATGGTCGGCCCCCTCTGGGGCAGAACTCATAAATTCATTAAAAAGGAGGAGGTTTAGATGGCTAAGACGATAAAAGAGATAAACGAGAAGATTAGAAAAGGAAAGGCAGTAGTAGTTACTGCAGAGGAGATAATAGACCTTGTGGAGAAGAAGGGGGTAAAGGCAGTAGCAAAGGAAGTAGATGTTGTTACCACAGGGACCTTCGGCCCCATGTGTTCCTCTGGGGTCTATCTCAACCTAGGGCATGCCAAACCCAAGATTAAGCTCGGTGGAGGAAAGGCCTATCTCAATGACGTCCCGGTCTATACCGGATTTGCTGCGGTAGACGTCTACCTGGGAGCAACCGCCCTTCCAGACGATGACCCTAGGAATAAGGTCTACCCTGGGGAGTTCAAGTATGGTGGAGGACATGTCATAGAGGATCTGGTAGCAGGGAAGGATGTGAGACTTAAGGCAACTGCCTATGGAACGGACTGCTATCCCAGGAAGGAGATAGAGACCCTGATTAACATCAAGGATCTGAACGAAGTTGTCCTTTACAACCCCAGGAATGCCTACCAGAACTACAACGTGGCCGTCAACCTCTCAGATAGGGTGATCTATACCTATATGGGTGTTCTGCAGCCCAATCTGGGGAATGCCAACTACTGTTCTGCTGGTCAGCTCTCTCCCCTGCTGAACGATCCCTATTATGAGACGATTGGTATTGGAACCAGGATCTTTTTGGGAGGGGCGATAGGATATGTTGCCTGGAGCGGAACCCAGCATAACCCCACGGTGAAAAGGACGAAGAACGGCGTCCCGAAGGCACCAGCAGGAACTGTCGCGGTCATCGGAGACCTGAAGAAGATGTCTCCGGATTGGCTAGTGGGAACGACTTTTACCGGCTATGGGGTTACCTCAACTGTAGGAATAGGGATTCCCATTCCCATCTTGAATGAGAAGATTTTGAAGTATACCGCGGTTAAGGACTCCCAGATCTATGCCCAGATTGTGGACTATAGTGAGGCCTATCCGAAGGGCTTGCCTGGTTCATTGGGTGAGGTGAACTACGAGCAACTCACGAGCGGGAAGATAAGGGTGAAAGGTAAAGAGGTTCCAGCCGCTGGCCTATCCAGCTACGCCAAAGCAAGAGAAATAGCTCAGATTCTTAAGGGTTGGATAGAGAAGGGAAAGTTCCTCTTGACCGAACCGGTGGAGTATCTTCCTTCTGTCGATTCTGGACAGACCTTCAAGCCCCTTAAGGAAAGGCCGGTGAAGTAGTTAGGAGTGGCCTCCCTCGCTAAGAGAGGGAGGCCAACCTCCTCATGTCTAAGGAGCTAATATGAGATGTTTACAGAGAATTAAAAATTATACCTTAACTTGGTTAATCAATCTCTTTATGATTTTTCTCGCTCGCGGCTCAGACAGGAATATGATTAGATTAACTTATTTGGCAGAGAGAATTACCAAGAGGGAGCATTACTTAAGGCAGATCAGAAAGATTCGGAAGCTCTTTCAAGAGGGGCATCCGGCCTTGGAGGTGGCCAAGAGAATCATCCGTCAGAGCCATCCTCATCATAGAAGACGGGTCATAAGAGCCTTTGTCATCAATCAGCTTTTAGTAGGAAGTAATAAGAGAAAGGAGTTTTTAGAAAAGGAAGGCTTCTATCCCCCGGGATTTTTCTTAATGAGCCCCACCATGAGATGTAACCTTCGCTGCCATGGCTGCTATGCAGCAAGTTATACTAAAGAGGATGATCTTCCCTACGAGGTCATCGACCGGGTGATAAAAGAGGCCAACGAGATGGGGATGTATTATGTCTGCATCAGCGGGGGAGAGCCCTTCTTAAGAGAGGATATATTTGATATTTTCGAAAAGCACAAGAATACCTCTTTTATGGTTTATACCAATGGGACACTCATTGATGATAAGATGGCTAAGCGTCTCTTAAAAGTGGGCAATGTCTTAACCTGTCTCAGTCTCGAGGGATTTAAGAAGGAGACAGATAAACGAAGGGGTGAGGGGACATTCGATCAGGTGATGAGAGCCATGGATATCCTGCGCAAGCACCGGGTCTTATTTGCCTTCTCTGCTACTTATACCAAGGAGAATGCCGATGTAGTTACCAGTGATGAGTTCATCGAGATGCTCATTAAGAAAGGATGTGTCATCGGCTGGTACTTTCTGTATACCCCAGTAGGGCACCATCCCAATTGGAATCTGGTTCCCACTCCAGAGCAGCGCGCCATGCTCCTCAGAAGAGAGCAGGAGATTCGGGATACCAGGCCCATCCTATTAGCCAGCTTCTTCATCGATGGGGCCGTTGTGGGAGGATGTATTGCCGCTGGAAGGAGGTACTTCCACATCAATAACAAAGGAGATGTTGAGCCCTGTGTCTTCACCCATTTTGCTGTGGATAATATTAAGGAGAAATCGTTAAAAGAGGTTTTGAACTCCCCCTTCTTCCGGGCCATGAGAGAGCGCCAAGCACACGAGAAGAACCTTATGCGCACCTGCCCACTCCATGACCATCCAGAGGTACTAAGAGAGGTAGTGGCTTCAAGCGGTGCCCATCCCACCCATCCAGGAGCAGAACAGGTTCTTACTAAGTTTGCGGATAAGATGGATGAATATGCTCAGGAGTGGGCTAAGGTGGCGGATCCCATCTGGGAGAACGAATATAAACATAAGAGGAAATGAGATGGCAAAGAAAAGGATCGTTCTAAATTTTCCCCATTCTCTGGTAGATAAACCCATCACCTATCATCTTGTTAAGGATTACGACCTAATCATAAATATCTTGAGGGCCCGGGTCACTCCCAGGGAAGAGGGGTTGTTAGTTTTAGAAGTAACGGGAGATAAAAGGGACCTGGACAGAGGAATTAAATTCTTAAAAGACTTGGGAATAAAAATAGAGTCTCTTGCTCAGGATATCAAGTGGAATGAGAAAAAATGTACCCACTGTGGAGTCTGTTTAGCCATCTGTCCCACAGAGGCCTTTATCATGGATCGGAAGAGCCGCCGAATCTCTTTTGATAAGGAAAGATGTATTGTCTGTGAAAATTGTTTAAGGGCCTGTCCCTATAAAGCAATAGAGATTCTTTTTTAAAAAGGAGGGCTTTATAATGCTAATTAAACGAGGCAAGCGAAGCGCGTCGTTGTAATGAGACTTTCTACCAAGGGAAGATATGGAGTAAGGGCCATGCTCGATCTCGCCCTGCGCTATGGTCAGGGCCCCATCCCCTTAAAGGATATCTCCCAGAGAGAGGAGATCTCGATAAACTATCTGGAGCAGCTCTTTGCTCGTCTGAGAAGAGAGGGCCTGGTAGAAGGCACACGAGGGCCAAGGGGAGGTTTTTTCTTAACCAAGAAACCTGGCAGAATAAAAATTGGAGATGTCATCCGGGCGATAGAGGGGCCCATATCCCTGGTATACTGTGTGGATCCTGAAGAAAGAAAAAAGGAATGTCACCGGGCAGATCGCTGCATAACGCGTCTACTCTGGAAGAGAACGAGTGAGAAACTTGCCGAGACTTTAGATGCGGTTACCCTGGAAGACCTCTGTGAAGAGGCCCGCCAGCTATCCAAAGGCAAGGAGCCGAAACATCCTTTCGCCTTCCAGATCTAATTTTTTGGAGATATTTCTGACTGTTTTACTTAAGAATGGGAGAAAGAAATGGCTGATTACTGGTCGTTATATAGTAAGAAGGTGATGGAGCACTTCCAGAATCCTAGGAATGTGGGAGAGATAGAGAACCCCTCGGGAAGGGGAAGGGCGGGGAATCCGGTATGTGGCGATATCATGGAATTACAGATTAAGGTTGAGAATAAAGAGGCAGAGGGGAAGACGGAGGAGATAATAACGGATGCCAAGTTCCGGACTTTCGGATGCGGTGCGGCCATTGCCACGAGTAGTATGATTACTGAGATGGTGAAGGGCAAGAAAGTCGATGAGGCGCTTGAGATCTCAGATAGGGCAGTAGCCGAGGCCCTGGACGGTCTGCCACCCATTAAGATGCACTGTTCCGTCTTGGCAGAGGATGCCCTGAAGGCCGCCATTGAGGATTATCGAAAGAAGAAATGAGGGGAATTAAGGCCTTGGCTCCCCTTAGTGAAGCGAGTGCCTATCTGGTAGGCTATGACTAAATTAGAAAAGTTAAAGAAAATTCTATCCAATATGGAAAGCGTGCTTTTCGCTTATTCAGGCGGTGTAGATAGCACTCTGCTTCTCAAAATGGCAAAGGACACCTTGGGGGAAAGAGTTTTGGCAGTTACCGCTGATTCTCTGACCTATCCTTCTTCGGAGTTCAAGGCGGCTAAAGAGATGACAGAAAGATTGAAAGTAGGACATATAATTATCAAGACCAAAGAATTATCCGACCCTAACTTTTTTTATAACCCATTGAACAGGTGTTACTGGTGTAAGAAGGAGTTATTCTCTCAACTTTCGACTATTGCCAAAAAGAATGGAATGAATTATATCCTGGATGGGACAAATTATGATGACCGCCGGGACTTTCGTCCAGGCAGAAGAGCAGCCAGGGAGTTCGGGGTGCGGTCTCCCCTTGCGGAAGCAAGACTTACTAAGAGAGAGATCCGCCAATTGTCAAAGGAACTTGACCTCTCCACCTGGGATAAGCCAGCCTTCGCCTGCCTCGCCTCCCGTTTTCCCTATGGAACGAAGATAACCAGGGAGAATCTTAAAAAGATTGATGAGGCAGAGAGGTTCCTGTGTGGACTGGGGATTAAAGGCAGCCTGAGGGTGAGGCATCATGGCAGTATCGCCAGAATTGAAGTTCCGAAGGAAAATCTTTCTAAACTTTTGAAGTTAAGAGATAAGATTGCCTCTAAATTTAAGGAGTTGGGATATACTTATGTAACCCTTGACCTGGAGGGATACAGGACAGGGAGTATGAATGAACCCGTCAGAAGAAGAAGGAACATTATCTAAAAGAAAGATAATTGAACTTTTAAAAACAAAGAACAAGGAAGAAGTTTACCGCCTGTATCAGATAGCAGATAAGACAAGAAAAAAATATATGGGCGATGAAATACATTTGCGCGGAATAATAGAATTTTCCAATTATTGCCGCAGGGATTGTCTTTATTGTGGGTTGCGGAGGAGTAATGCTCGTCTCCATCGCTATCGAATGACATTTTCGGAAATCTTTCAAACCGCTCTGAAAACACAGACCCTTAACTTTAAAACAGTGGTCCTTCAATCAGGAGAGGACCCTGCTTATAGAGTAGAAGATTTGTGTCTTCTCATCAAGAAGATTAAAAAAGAACTTCATCTTGCTATTACCTTATGTATCGGTGAGAGACCGCGGCAGGAATACGAAGTTATGAAAGAAGCAGGGGCAGATAGATTTTTGCTTAAACATGAAACATCTGATTACCCCCTTTATAAAAGGTTACACCCTGACCTATTCTACGAAGATAGACTAAAGTGCTTAAGTTGGCTGAAAGAGTTAGGTTATCAGGTAGGCTCAGGTAATATGGTGGGTTTACCCGGACAATCTGTAGAAAGTCTAGCCGAAGACATTTTGCTGTTTAAAAAATTAGATGTAGATATGGTTGGCATAGGACCTTTTATCCCTCATTATGATACGCCATTAAGAAATACCAAAACTGGGAGTTTGGATGCGGTGCTGAAAATAATTGCTATAGCTCGTATAGTTACCAAGAATGCTCATATTCCAGCTACTACAGCGGTAGGCACAATAGATCCACTGGGTAGACAGAAGGCTCTCCAGTGTGGCGCTAATGTAATTATGCCCAATATTACCCCGCAGAAATATAGAAGAGATTATCAAATATATCCTGACAAAATCTGTATTTTTGAAGATGCTGAAGATTGTCACTCTTGCATTCAGGGGATGGTTAAGTCTTTGGGGAGAACTATTGCTTCAAGTTTTGGACATAGTTTGAAAAAAAGGTTTAAAAATCTGGAGGAAAAAGATGAGAAGAATATACCTTGACCATGCGGCTACCACACCCACAGATCCTCGGGTGGTAAAGGCCATGCTGCCTTATTTCACTAAATCCTTTGGCAACCCCTCAAGTATCCACTCTTTCGGCCAGGAAGGGAAGAGAGCCATAGAGGAGGTAAGGGATAGGGTGGCTAATCTTATCGGGGCAAAGAGCGAGGAGATCGTCTTCACCAGTGGGGGAACAGAGGCGGATAACTTTGCCTTGAAAGGGGTGGCCTTTGCCAATGAGAAGAAAGGGAACCACATCATCACCACTGCCATTGAACACCCTGCGGTCATCGAGGCCTGCAAGTTCTTAGAGAAGAGGGGATTTAAGGTAACCTATCTTCCGGTGGATAGAGATGGATTGGTGAATCCAGAGGATGTCAAGAAGGCAATTACTGATAAGACCATTTTGATCTCTGTAATGCACGCCAATAATGAAATAGGAACTATTGAACCCATTGCTGAGATAGGCAAGATTGCTCAAGAGCGTGAGATCTACTTTCATACTGATGCCGTTCAGACAACAGGGCATCTACCCATAGATGTGGACAAACTCAATGTGGATCTCTTAAGTATCTCCAGCCATAAGCTCTATGGCCCCAAGGGAGTAGGAGCCCTCTATATCAGGAAGGGCACCAGGATAATCTCATTCATACATGGAGGCGAGCAGGAACGATGGAGGAGGGCCTCCACAGAGAACGTCCCAGGAATAGTGGGATTTGGAAAGGCAGTAGAGATTGCTAAAGAGGAGATGGATGAAGAAGGGAAACGCCTTGCTTCTCTTCGGAATAGGTTAATTAAAGGAATCCTGGAGCGAATTGAAGAGGTGCGCCTCAATGGCCACCCTGAGAAAAGATTACCCAATAATGTTAACGTGAGCGTTGAATTCGTAGAGGGAGAGTCTATGCTCCTCAATCTTGACCTGGCCGGTATTGCCGTCTCAACCGGCTCTGCCTGCAGCTCATCGACCCTTGAGCCCTCCCATGTCTTATTGGCCATCGGACTATCCCCAGTAATAGCCCACGGCTCGTTGCGTCTTACTTTAGGGAGGGGAACTGAAGAAGAGGATATAGACCAAGTGTTGGAAGTATTACCAAAAATTATTCAGAGACTGCGCGCCATGTCGCCTCTTTACAAGAAGAAGGGATAATTGAATGGAAGAAGAAGGCATAGTAATCGAAATAAAAGGAAATCTCGCTCAGGTTGAGATCAAGAGAAAAAGTGCCTGTGGGACCTGTCGTGCCTGCACTCTGGGTACGGGAAATACCATGATTACAGAGGCAGAAAATCCCCTGGGTGCGAGGATAGGCCAGAGGGTAAAAGTGGAGATCTCTTCCCGGGAAATATTAAAGGGTGCTTTCCTAATCTATATCTTTCCTCTTCTTGCCTTAATCTTAGGCATGGTGCTTGGTATTACTATTACTAATCGCTTAGGCCTTAAGGAATCTTCCCAGACAGTGGGCCTTGTTCTGGGATTAGTCTTTTTGGTTCTCTCCTTTGTTCTCATCTGGCGCTACAACAAAAAGGTAAAGGATCAAAGCACTTATCGTTCTAAAATTATTCAGATAATTGAAAGTGAGAAATGATCCATTTCCTGATTAT
>JAHIPW010000068.1 GCA_018903055.1 bacterium | reverse complement strand
GCTTCAAGCTACAAGCCTCAAGCTACAAGCTTTTTGTGGCCTGTGACCTGTAGCCTGTAACTTCTAACCTTATCGCTGCTTTTTCTCTATCTTTGCCTTTACTTTTAGGGGAAGACCTAAGATTTCTATGAAGCCCTTGGCTAACTTTTGGTCAAAGATATCCCCTTTGCCATAGGTGGCCAGGGCCTGGCTATAGAGAGAATAAGGGGATTTCCGACCAACAACGATACAATTTCCCTTATAGAGTTTGAGCCTCACAGTTCCTGTGACACCTTCTTGAGTCTTTTCGATAAAAGCATCCAGGGCTTTCTTTAAGGGAGAATGCCACATCCCTCCATAGATGAGTTCGCTGTACTTTTTATTCACCATTTCTTTAAACTCTAATGTCTGGCGGGTAAGAGTAAGATTCTCCATCTCCTTATGAGCCAGGTAAAGAATCCTTCCTGCTGGTGCCTCATATATCTCCCGTGACTTTATTCCCACTACCCGGGATTCGATATGATCTACACGACCAACTCCATTGGCCCCTCCAATTTCATTCAACTTAGCAATCAAATCTACTGGTTTATACTCCTTGCCATCTATTTTCTTAGGAATTCCATCCTCAAAATCAATCTTTAAGTAAGTGGCTTTATCCGGAGCTTTCTCTGGTGAGGTAGTCAACTGATAGATCTCCTCTGGAGGCTCTTTCCAGGGGTCTTCTAAGATACCACACTCGATAGAGACGCCCCAGAGATTCTTATCAATACTATAGGGACTCTCTTTAGTTGTTTTTAGGGGAATATCATGTTTTTTAGCATAATCTATCTCCTCTTCCCTGGTCTTAAGTTCCCATTCCCTTATTGGAGCAAGGACCTTCATATCAGGGGCTAAAGCCCCGATGGATATCTCGAAGCGCACCTGGTCATTCCCCTTACCAGTGCAGCCATGGGCCACAGCATCCGCCTTCTCTTCCTTGGCCACTTCTATCAATGATTCTGCGATCAATGGTCGGGATAGGGCGGTAGCTAATAGATACTTATCCTCATATATGGCATTGGCACATAATCCCCTGAAAACAAAGTCCTTTACAAACCTCTCCTTTAAATCTCTTACCACTACCTTCTCTACCCCAATCTCTTCTGCCCTCTCCCGGGCATCCTCTAAATCCTCTCCCTGCCCCAAGTCAGCCAAAAGAGCAATTACCGGAACCTGATACCTCTCTTGTAACCATTTCAGGATTACAGAAGTATCCAGCCCCCCAGAATAGGCTAAAACTATTTTCTTAATTTTATTTGCCATCTATCTCCTCCGCTTCAAGCTACAAGCCACAAGCTACAAGCCTGAAGCCTGCGACCTGAAGCCTGTAGCCTATGTTTCTTATTTCCCCAACAATAATACCAGAATTGCTTTCTGGACGTGGAGCCTATTCTCTGCCTGATCGAAGACTACGGAATGCGGCCCATCCATCACCCCATCCGTAATCTCTTCCCCCCGATGGGCAGGGAGACAGTGCATGACAATAACATCCTTCTTTGCTTTCGAGACCAGTTCCTCGTTTACCTGATAGGGATAGAAGATACTCCTTCGCTCCGCCTCTTCCCCTTCCTTACCCATACTTGACCAGACATCGGTATAGATAACATCTGCATCCTTCACCGCTTCAGATGGATTCTCAAGGATATTTATCTTTGCTCCACTAATCATGGCCTCGCCACTTGCCCTCTTTACCACTTCTTCGTTTGGCTGATGGCGAGAGGGACAGGCGAGGGAAAGTTCCATCCCTGTCTTGGCTGCCCCATAGCACCAGGAGTTGGCAACATTATTTCCATCGCCAACATAGGCCACTTTTAGTTTCTTAAGCCTTCCTTTCTTCTCCTTAATGGTATAAAGATCAGATAACACCTGGCAGGGATGGAGTAAGTCAGATAAACCGTTTATTACCGGAATTGTGCCATATTTAGCTAAATCCTCCACGTCCTGGTGGTCATAGGTTCGAATCATTATCCCATCCACATAGCGGGATAGAGTCATTGCCGTATCCTTAATTGTTTCCCCTCTGCGTAGTTGCAGATCCTGAGCGCTCAGGAATAAGGCATATCCTCCCAAGTGATACATTCCCGCCTCAAAGGAGACCCTGGTCCTGGTAGAGGGCTTCTGAAAGATCATGGCCAATGTCTTATCCAGGAGCAAAAGATGATCCTTCCTTTTCTTATGCAATTTTTTTAACTTCTTTGTCAGTTTGAATATCTGATTAATCTCCTTTGGCGTCAAATCAACGATAGAAATTAAGTCTTTGTGCTTCATTCTTGCCTCCCTGTCGGTCGGTTTAGTTTACAGTTTACCCGCTCGGCCTTTGGCCTCGCTGTTTACCGTTTACCGTAAACCGTTAACCGTAAACCCTATCTTACTGGTTACTTCTTTCGAAGACTTCGTCTAAAACATTTATTACTTTATCCACTTCTTCTTTGGTTACGATTAAAGGTGGAACAAACCTCAGAACCCTATCTACAGTGCAGTTGATGAGGATTCCTTTCTCCTGACATTTAGTAACGATATCCTTCCCTTCAAAATCCAATTCTACACCAATCATTAAGCCTTTTCCTTTAACATTTTTGATAAAAGAATATTCCTTTTGAAGCCCTTTCAATTTCTCTATAAAGTAATCGCCTACTTGAGCCGCATTTTCTATTAAATTCTCCTCCAAGACGGCCTCAAGGGCAGCACAGGCCGCGCTACAGGCTAAGGGATTTCCCCCGAAGGTAGAGGCATGGTCGCCAGGAGCAAAACAAGAGGCAATTTTATCTTTGGTAATCATGGCCCCGATGGGAAAGCCTCCTCCCAGACTCTTTGCCAGGGTCATGATATCTGGCTCTATTCCATAATGCTCGTAAGAGAATAACTTTCCCGTCCTTCCCATCCCGCACTGGATCTCATCTAAGATGAGTAAGAGGTCATTCTCGTCACATAATTTACGGATGCCCTTCAGGTATTTATCTTCTGCAACATTTATTCCGCCCTCCCCCTGGATGAGCTCTAACATTATACCAACCGTTCGACTGCTAATGGCTTCCTTTACTTTTCCCAAATCATTGAAGGGAACTATCTTAAATCCCGGGGCTAAGGGAGCATAGCCTTTTCTATATTTTTCCTGTCCAGTAGCGGTTAGAGTAGCAAGTGTCCTTCCATGGAAGGAGCCTTCCATACAGATTATCTCATACCTCTCTCCCTTTCCATACTTGCGAGAGAGTTTTATGGCCGCCTCATTGGCCTCGGCCCCACTATTACAGAAGAAGGACTTATCCCCAAAGGAATTCTCCGCCAATAGTTTTGCCAATTTTACTTGAGGCTCAATGTAATAGAGATTTGAAATATGCATTAATTGACTAACTTGCTCCTGGATGGCCTTCACTACCTTGGGATGGCAGTGGCCCAATCCATTTACTGCAATTCCAGCCACAAAGTCCAGATACTCTTTTCCCTCACTATCCCAGACCCTTGTTCCTTTTCCCTTGACCAGAACTAAAGGAATCCTTTTATAGGTATGAATTACATACTTTTTGTCTAAATTCTTTACTTCATCCATTTTCATCATCTAATTTTCCAAAATCTGACTTTCTTTGTCAACCTATCTTGATTGCTTGATAGCTCGATAGCTTTTATTCTCTCTTTAGCGACTATGGGTTATCTCACTATCTCTGTTCCGATTCCTTTGTCGGTATATATCTCTAAGAGAAGGGAATGGGGGATGCGACCGTCGATGATGTGGGTCTTGGCTACCCCGGCTTTCAAAGCAGTGATGCAGGCCTTCACCTTGGGAATCATCCCGGCTCCGATGACTCCCTTCTCTATCAACTTCTTAGCATCCTTAATCTTCAGAGTAGGCAAAAGGGTTTTGCCTTTATAGATTCCCTTGACATCTGTTAAAAGAACTAATTTGTGGGCCTTCAAGGCAGAAGCGAGCTCTCCGGCAACAAGATCGGCATTCATATTATAGGTATGACCATCCTTGCCTGCTCCTATGGGAGAGATGACGGGAATAAAGTCCTGTTTCCCTAAGACATCTATGATACCCGGGTTTATGGATTCCACCTCTCCCACATAACCCATATCTTCACCTTTTTCGCCTAAGAGCTTCTTTGCCCGGATAAGGTTTCCATCCTTTCCAGAGAGTCCGGCGGCATTCCCTCCATTTTTATTTATTAGCTGTACAATCTCAGAATTGATCTTTCCATCCAAGACCATCTCTACGATTTCCGCCGTCTCCTTATCCGTAACCCTCATCCCCTTGATGAACTTCGGCTTCTTGCCTAACTTCTTCATGAGTTCTGAGATCTGGGCCCCTCCCCCATGAATCACAATTGGATGCATCCCTACATACTCCATGAAGATGATGTCCTGGATGACGCTTCGCTTCAGATCCTCATCAATCATGGCGCTTCCCCCATATTTAATGACCACTATTTTATCATAGAATGATTTAATATAGGGTAGGGCCTCCATCAAGACTTTGGCTTTTTTTATCGCTTCTTTCATTTAATTCACCGATTTACACAGATGAGTTACAGATGGACACAGATCACAGATTATTTTTAAGCCTGGTTTCACCAAAAACCGTAATTGAGCGGGTGACT
>JAHIPW010000067.1 GCA_018903055.1 bacterium | reverse complement strand
TTCTTTGCCTTTTTCTTCGCAACCTTCTTTTTCTTCTTTGCCATTTTATCTTCCCCCTTTCTTTAAAAGATTTATCTAAAGTATAATATAATTTTTTTCCTTGTCTTTTTTAAGATTTCTGAAAAAGTCAGAAATCTTTGATTACAACAATTAAAAACAAGATACTCAATGCACTTCGTTTGCCTTGAGATATTCATAGATTAGTTGCCGATTCCGAGCAAAGCGAGGATATCTTGACCAAGATTATTCTGGTGCGTCATGGCCAGACGGCCTGGACTTCAGAGAATAGGATTCAGGGTTGGCTGGATATAAAATTAAATGAGAAAGGCCTGAGGCAGGCAAAAAGAATAGCAAAAGAATTGAAAAAAAAGAAGATAAAGGCTATCTATTCCAGTGAACTCTCTCGCGCTTATGAGACAGCAAAGATTATTGCCAGACCGCACAAATTAAAAGTAAAGAAGAATATTAATCTCAATGAACTTAATCAGGGGAAGTGGCAGGGGCTTTTGGTAAAAGAGGCTAAGAATACGTATAGAGAACTTTACAGAAGGTGGGAAGAAGAACCCTTAAGCGTCAGGCCTCCTGGCGGAGAAAGCATTTCGGATCTTTACGAAAGGGCGCTTCATGTCTTAAGAGAGATTACTAAGAAATATCCCAAAGGGAAGGTGGTCATTGTAGGCCATAAAGTAGTAAACACGGTAATAAAATGTTATTCTTTAGGCATAAATCTCTCTAACATCTGGAAACTATTACCTAGAGAAGCAATCTGGGAAGAGATAGAAATATCTGAAACAAGTTAACCAGTATACAAGGATACAAGTTAGGGGCTTCAGGCTACAAGCTACAGGCTACAGGCCAAAAATCCTTCATTATCACTTCTGTATTAATGTGAAGCCTGAAGCTTGCGACCTGAGGCCTGAAGCATACTTTATTACTTATCAACTATCTGAAAGGAGTTTATCATGTCTAAACCAAGAGTCGCTATCGTTCATTATTCTTCTCCTCCAGTAATCGGTGGGGTGGAGTTCATCTTAGAGGCCCATGCTAAAGAGATGCTCAAGCATGGCTATAAGGTAAAGGTTGTTGCCGGAAGGGGAGAGAGATTCCATAAGAATATCCCGGTAGCCATTATTCCCGGAGCAGATTCCCTCTCAAAAGTGAATAAGGAAATAAATGCAGAGCTTGAGAGGGGTGTGGTGAGTGCCAAATTCTACCGATTAACAGATAGTATTTACCGAAGACTAACCCAGGAGTTAAAGAATGTCGATCTTGCCATCATCCATAATGTTCTGACTATGCACTTCAATCTTTCCTTTACTGCTGCTTTAGAGAAATACATCAGGGAACATCCCAAGAAGAGATTTATTGCCTGGTGTCACGATGCTACCTTCAACGACCCTATCTATAAAAAGAAGGCCAAGAATAAATATCCCTGGAATATGATCTCCAGGCCCATTCCAAAAGTAAGGTATGTTGCCATCTCCTGCCAGCGCCAGAGGCAGCTTTCCCATCTCTTCCAGATTAATTCCAAGAAGATAACCGTAGTCCCTGACGGGATCGACCATAGAAGCTTCTTAGACTTAAATGAAGATGCCTTAAAAATATTTAAAAAATTTAATCTCTTCAATCGGGAGCTAGTTATACTCCTGCCCACCCGGATGGTGAAGAGAAAGAACCTGGAACTGGCAATAAAGATTACTAAGGAGTTGAATAAAAAGCTCAGGAGTACTTTAATTATTACCGGACCCCCAGACCCCCATAACATCGATTCTATGAGGTATTATCGCTCTCTGAAAGACCTAAGGAATAAATCCCGGACAAAGAAGAAGGTTATTTTTCTCTATGAGGAGGGAATAAAGGTTGATTACTCTATACTGAGAAGTCTTTATCTATTGTGTGATATGCTCCTATTCCCCAGCACCCAGGAAGGCTTCGGCATTCCCCTATTGGAGTCTGGATTGGTCAATCTTCCCGTCGCTTGTGCCAACATTCCTTCCTTGAAAGAACTGGGAGAGAAAGATGTTCACTATCTTGACTTAAAGAAGAGTCCCAGAGAACTTGCCTCAGGAATAATTAAGTATTATCGAAGACAGCCCACCATCCCCATGTTTAAGAAGGTATTAAGAAACTATACCTGGGAATCCATTTTCAAACAAAAAATAGAACCCCTTCTCACCAAGCAATAAAAAAAGGGTTTACGGTTGACGGTGTACGGTTTACGGTTTTTTACCGTAAACGGTAAACAGTCCCGATTTATCGGGACGGGTAAACGGTAAACCTTTGGAGCAAGAGATGTCCACAGAACACATTAGGAACTTTTCCATTATTGCCCATATCGATCATGGGAAGAGCACCTTGGCAGATAGACTATTGGAATATACCAAGACCCTTCCTCCCCGAAAGATGAGGGAGCAGGTATTGGATGAGATGGAACTTGAGAGGGAGAGGGGGATTACCATAAAGGCCAAGGCGGTGAGATTAAAGCACAAGGATTA
>JAHIPW010000066.1 GCA_018903055.1 bacterium | reverse complement strand
GGGGCGGATACTGTGAGAGGATGGAAGTATGCCGATATCGGTCCTAAGGCAGCCAATGGCGATCCTATCGGAGGGGTGAAGATGGCGGTGGCTAACTTAGAGTGGCGCTTCCCCATATATCGCAGATTAAAAGGGGTTATCTTCATTGATGGGGGGAATACCTGGGCCCGGGGAAGCAACCCGGACTTGGGAGATATTGAGGGAGGCTATGGAGCGGGAATAAGGTTCCATACCCCCATGGGTCTTCTACGCTTCGATTATGGAAAACCCATTGATCCTCCGGTTGGTGTCTCCCCCAGTCAGTTCTATTTTAGTATCGGTCAATCCTTTTAAACACGGATAGGCACGGATTAATTACGGATAAACACGGATAATGAAAGGGGGAAGAAAATGTTGAGGAAGATTTTGATCTTAGGGATGTTGCTGGTTTTATTTGCAGGGTCAGGGAGAGCGGCGGATCTGGCCAAGGTGGGCTATGTGGATATGGACCGGGTATTCGATGAGTATACTGAGACCCAGAAGGCAAGCCAGGAACTCAATAAGGAGATTAACGCACGCCGGAAGGAAATCACAAAGTTAGAGAACGAGATTACTACTATGAGAGAGGAACTCAACACCCAGGAGGCTCTTCTCTCTAAAGAGGAGAGGGAGAAGAGGATTAAGGAGTTCAACCAGAAGATCCTCGATCTTCAGAAGTATGTAAGAGATGTGGAGATGGATCTGGCAAGGAAAGAAGAGACCATGACCAAGAAACTAATCACTGAGATATTGAATGTAATAAAGAAGGTCGGGGAAAAGGAGGGATATACTCTCATTCTAAGGAAGGATAGCATTCTCTATGGAGGAGATGGCATGGATCTCACAGATGAGGTAATAAAGGTTCTCAATAAGGGCAAGTAAAGAAGGAAAAGAAACGGGGAAGGGGAGAAACGGTGAGACGGTGAAAGTGAGAAAGTGAGAAAGTGAGAAAGTGGGAAAGTGGGAAAGGGAGAGGGAAAATTAATTTCTAATATCCAATATCCCCCGAGAAATCCAAAGGATTTCCGGGACCCAGTCCCTGAAATTGCTTCGCAATTTCTAGGGGCAATTTCTAATGAAATGTCTAATGTCTAAATGTCTGATTGGGAGAAGGGGGAAAAAGGTAAAATGCAAAATGAAAAATGCAAAATGAATTTCAATGTTCAATGTCAAATGTTCAATGTAAAATGAGAGGGAGAAAGTGAAGAAGAGTCTAAAGGAGATAGCCAGGCTGATTGAGGGAGAAGTAGTAGGAAATGGGAGTATTGAGATAGAAGGTGTAGCTGGAATAGAGGAGGCAGGAAAAGGAGAAATCACCTTCATTAGCGATAAGAAACACCTCCCCCTTTTAGAGACTACCCAGGCTTCGGCGGTCATCGTCTCCCGCGAAATTAAGGAAGCGAGAGTTTCCCTTATTCGGGTGGAGAATCCCTACCTCGCCTTCAGCCAGGTGATGAGAATCTTAGCACCTTACCAAAAGCCTACCAAGGGGGTTCATCCCTCAGCCATCATTCCAGAAGGGGTAGATTTGGGGAAGGAGATCTCTATCGGTGCCCACTCTGTCATAGAAGAGGGAGTAAAAATTGGAGATAATACCATAATCTATCCCTTAGTTTATATGGGAAAGGGAAGCAGGATAGGAAGGGACTGTATCGTCTATCCCCAGGTGATGATCCGGGAAGGGGTAGAGATCGGTGATAGAGTAATTATCCATTCCGGGACAGTTATCGGTAGCGATGGCTTCGGCTATATTCCCCATAAAGGAAGACAGCATAAGGTTCCTCAGATTGGGAAGGTAGTCATTGAAGATGACGTGGAGATCGGAGCCAATGTCACCATCGATCGGGCAACCCTGGGGAAGACCTGGATAAAGAGAGGAGTAAAGATAGATAATTTAGTCCAGATTGCCCATAATGTAGTCATTGGTGAGGACTCAGTCATCGTTGCCCAGGTGGGGATCTCAGGAAGTACCGAGATTGGGAAAGGAGTTACCCTGGCAGGTCAGGCGGGAGTGGCGGGCCATATAAAGATTGGAGATAAAGCGATAGTCGGCGCCCAAGCAGGAGTAACGAAATCCGTCCTCCCTAAAACAATTGTCTCTGGTTATCCAGCCCGACCCCATACTCAGGCAAAGAGGATCGAGGCCAGTATCCTGAGACTACCGGAATTATATAAGTTAGTTCGCGAACTAAAGAAAAGGATTGAGGAATTGGAAAAGAAAAAAGAGGGATAATAACCAATTACTAATTCCTAATTTCCAATGAGGGAAAGGTAGTTGGGTTAAGGTAAGGGAGTGCCTGCCTGTCGGCAGACAAGAGTTTAGTAGTTGGGTAAGGGTTAGGTGTTTTTTTAAAAAGACCAACTACCTAACCCAACGACCCTTCAGATCCCGAGGATCTTCAGGATCCGAGGGGCCAAACCAACAACCTAACCCTAACCCTTTAACCAAGTGTGAAATGTTTTAAAGGAGTTTATATGAAATATCAAAGAACGATTAAGAAAGAGATTAATTATTCTGGGATCGGCTTACATACCGGGAAGAGGGTGAAGATTACCTTTAAGCCTGCCCCCGTAGATAGTGGAGTAAGGTTTGTTCGGGTGGACCTTGAAGGTAAGCCTCAGATAGCAGCAGAGGTTAGTAAGGTAATTAAGGCTTCTCGGGAGACGAGCATTGGAGAAGGTGAAGTAAAGGTGCAGAGCATAGAGCATATTCTGGCTGCCCTGGCCGGGCTGAGAATCGATAACCTGGAGATCGAGATAGATTCAGATGAATTGCCGGCAGCAGATGGAAGTACCCTTCCTTTTGTCCAGGTTCTGAAGGAGGCAGGGGTTGTTGAACAGGAAAAAGAAAGGAAATATTTAAAATTGAAAGAGGCTGTTTCTTATGCAAAAGAGAATGTCTACCTTATTGCCCTGCCAAACGAAGAATTAAAGGTAAGTTATACCATCGACTTCGACCATCCGGTCTTGAGGACTCAGTTTGCCTCCTTTGTCATAAATGAGGATACCTTTACCAAAGAGATTGCTCCGGCAAGGACCTTTGGCTTCGAAAGTGAAGTAAGGGAACTGAAAGAGAAGGGGCTCATCAAAGGAGGAAGCCTGGAGAATGCCGTGGTCATTGGCGAGAAAGGAATATTAAACAAGGAACCCTTAAGATTTTCCGATGAGTTTGTGCGCCACAAAATT
>JAHIPW010000065.1 GCA_018903055.1 bacterium | reverse complement strand
TCGATCCCTTTCCAGAGTTTTCCCATAATATAACTGGTAGGAACGGAACCCAAGAGATAACTCAGTATGATGGACGGAAAAAGCATTCTACTCCTTCCTTAATAGGCAAAGACTACCACGAATGAGGTAATGGACCCCGGAGATAGCAGTAAAGGCTACTGTAGGATAAGCCAGACCAAGAATGATCCGGGGGTAGGGCCGAAAGGCTTCTGAGATCAAGGATATTACTATCACGCTGAATTGCAAAAGAGTGGTCATCTTTCCCCAGGCAGAAGGTATGATTTCTACGGACCCCAAAGAAAGACGAAGGATGCCGAAACCGACAAGAAGAATTATATCCCTGCCAATCACAACCCCGGTTAACCAAGAAGGAATCCTGTGGTAGAAAAAAGTTAGCATAACAAAGGCGGAAAGGACTAACGCCTTGTCCGCTACGGGATCCAAAATACTACCCAGTTTTGTCTTCTGTCCTCTGGTTCTGGCCAGATAGCCGTCTAAGGCATCGCTCAGAACAGCCACCAGGAATATAAGGAAAGCTACTTTGGCCTGACCAACCTTCAAACAATAGAGAAAAAAAGGAATAGATATCAATCGCAAGATGGTTATTTTATTGGGAAGATTCATTATTCAAGCCTCAAGTCTCAGGCTTCAAGCTGCAAGCTTCTTGTAGCCTGTAGCCTGCAGCCTGTAGCCGGTAATTAATAAACTTTTTCTATTTCTACTCCCGTATAGTAGTGTTTCAAAATCTCTTTGTAGTCCTTGCCCTTCTCTGCCATGCCCTTTGCTCCCCACTGACACATCCCCACCCCATGCCCCCAGCCATGACCTCTAAAGATAAATTCATTCTTCTCCTTGCTTACGGTAAAGAGAACGCTTCTCATAAGGTCTGGACCAATAAATAGGCGGAAGTTATTTGCCATTAGGGGTTGGGTGGCCTTACGGTGCCTAATGGCTATCCGGACAGCACGACCCGTAGGACTTTTTTCTGTTATCTCTATCTCTCTAATCCTGCTTAGATCGAGACCCTTCTCTTCTAATACGTTTCTCAAGTCCCCTTTCTTGATCCTTTTCTCCCACTGATAGTAAGGAGAATCCTTACAGAAAGTGCAAGAGATACTCTTGAGATAGGGCTCTTCGGATCCCGCCCAGACATTCTTCGCTTCTTCTGTGTGGCCGCCGCAGGTAGCGTGGAAGATGCTATTAACAATCTTCCCTTGATAAGTCAATACCTTTCCCCTCGTTTCCTCAACCGCCTGGTTTGTTCTCCGGTCTTCGCCCTCCATCCCTCGATAGATTTGGGCGAAGATGGTGGCATCCAGGTCGTAATCCTTCGCCCGACTCCTTCTCTTGCGATAGAGAGCCAGGGTGCGGGAAGCGACCGCCTGGGCCTTCATGGCCTCCAGGGGCCAGGCAGGAGAAATCTCGTGGGGCAAGACGCCATAGAGATAGTCATCGATATTGACCTCGTTTATAATATTGAGCCTTCCTTTTTTATCCCTACGAATCACCACCTGGCCGCGATACTTTTCCCCGTTTATCCTTAAGAGATCATCCTCTTTAAGGGCAATAATCTTTAGGGGAACAGTAACGAATCTATTGACCTGCTTGCCCCTTATCTTTATTCCCTCCTGGGTTCTTTTGAAGGAAAGGAGTTTATCTAAAGAGACGAAGGTTATAGTTTCTCCATTGGTAAGATCGACAATCTTAAACCCCTTAAGAGTCCTAATCTTTACCTTACGAACCCCCTGTAGAACGAGTACTCTTATCCCATAAGGAATCTCATAGCTCGCCAAGAGGCTCTTCTGGATCATATCCGTTGTCTGGAAGGAGAGCTCACTTTTAAATTTAGATTCAGAGACCTTGGTGAACTCCTCTAATGCCTTATCAAACTTACCCAAATCATGATAGACCATTCCCAGGCCAAAATGGGCATCATCTGCCCATTCACTCTCTGGATAATTGGCTAATAACTTTCGATAAACAACGGGGGCCTGGTCATAATCCCCTTTCTCATAAAGGTCCTTTCCATATTCAAACTGTTTCTGGGGATAGGTCTTTTCCAAGAGCTTATCATAGATTCGGCCCGCTCCTTCATAATCTTCATAATCGGATAACTTTTGCGCCTTTTCAAACTCCTTCTGAGCGTAACTTTTCTCTTCTCTCTTTTTCTGATACTCGGTAGCCACCGCCAATTTCTTCTCCAGAAGAGTGAGTATTTCTTCGTACTCTTCCCCAGTAACCAGGTCTCTTTTATACTTCTCCTTAAGCTCCTCAATCTCTTTTTTGATAGTCACTACATCATGGATACTGGGCTGGGAAAAAGCAGAGGAGGAGAAAAGGAGTATGGCCAGGAATAAAGAAAGAACTCTCATTTGAAATGGCGCTCCAGTCTTCTGATTACCCTTCTCGCCTCTCCTGGAGATAAAGGAAGTCCGGGTCGGAATCTCCCATCTCGATAGGGTTTCATGGTATTCTTCTTTGTGGCAAGCATGATAGCATTGAAATGGCGATGATAGTTAGGAACATCGGGAAAGGGAGAGGGTTTACCAAGGTACTTCTTTCTCCACTTCTCCTTTCCCTTTATCGTGACCAAAATATTTTCAACGATTTTAGCACATTCCCCCCGATTCAAAGTCTTATCGGGCAGGAAGGTATGGTTGGGGTAGACCTCCATGATTTCCATCTTTGCTACCTTTTTTATCTCGTTCCTATAAGGGTTCTGTGAGATATCAATAATGATTACCTTCTTTGGCCGTTTCTCAATCCCTTCCCAATTTAATCCGGTGGTTAAGAGATAAGCAAATTTTCCTCGAGTAATGACCTTTCCTTTTACTACTTCTTCAGATGGTAAGAGGACCTCCTTCTTCGCTGCACATCCCAGGATAAGGAAGGATAGGATTAGAGAAATCATTAAAAATCTATACACTTTTAACATTCCACCATATTGGCTATTTGGGAAGCGACTCTATTCGCCAAGTCTTTTTCTGCTATCTCAATCCAGTGGATCCTTTTATCTTGGCTGAACCAGGTCAATTGCCTCTTGGCAAATCTTCTACTATTTCTCTTCAAGAGACGAATCGCTTCTTCCAGACCATACTCTCTATCCAAATAGCCGATGATTTCCTTATAGCCTAAACCTTTTAGGGCAATTAAATCTTTTGAGAAGCCTTTCTTTAGAAGACCCCTTACTTCCTCTACCAGCCCCCCTTCAATCATCCCCTCCACCCGCTTATTAATTCTTTGATATAGTTCTTCCCTTTTTCTTTTTAAGCCAACCATCATTAGATTATAGTTAGGTTTCTTTTCTTTAGATACTTTTTGAAGGGCTGAGATGGGCTGGCCGGTCAATTCATAGACCTCCAAAGCGCGGATGAGCCGCACTTTATCGTGGGGATGAAGGCGAAGGGCAGTCTTAGGATCTGTCTCCTTCAATTTTTTATACAAAGCGCTGCTACTAAATTTTTCTAATCTGTTTCTTATCTCTTTATTCTTTCCTGCTCCAGGGAAGATGCCATTTAGCACTGCCCTGACATATAGCCCAGAACCACCGACTAATATGGGGATCTTCTTCTTTTTGTGAACCTTGGAGATGGCCTCATGTGCTCTTTGGGCATAAAGGAAAGCGTTGAACTCCTCATTCGGCTTTATAATGTCAATCAAATGATGAGGGATTTTCTTTCTCTCCTCTTTAGTTGACTTCGCCGTTCCGATATTTAGATGTTCATAGACTTGACGCGAGTCGCAGGAGACAATCTCGCCATTTATTTTCTTCGCTAACTCTATGGCTACTTCACTCTTTCCAACCGCCGTCGGTCCCACAATCACCACTAATGATTTCTTCATCACCCCTCGTCATACGTTGAAGGGTTGCGCAACTCGTTTTGTCTTAAAAAAACTGTAGCGAAATCCGAAAACAGTTGACAGAAATCTGAAAACCGTAGGGAAATCTGAAATCAGCCCGCCCCGCTTCGCGGAGCGAGGCCGGGGAAAACTGTTTTCCGTTTTCCATCTTCTCTACTGATTTCTGTTTTCTGACAACCGATCTCTGTTTTCTATAGCCGACCACCGATCACCGATAACCGAAACGAGCCTCGTAACCGTAACCGTTAGACGTAACCTGTTATCTGGGGTAGCCAACCGGCATAATATAGAGAGGCTCATGCCCCCTGGGAAGACTCAAGACCTTTGCTACCATACCATCTGAGAAGGCGCCTATGGCTACCGTTCCTAAGCCCAGGGCCTCTGTCTGAAGATAGATATTTTCCCCCACATGGCCTATCTCTATATGAGCATACCTCACTCCCCTCTGGCCATACCTCGATGTAATTCTACTATATTCTACGGTCGTAACGATGGAGATCGGTGCTCGGGCAATGAACATCTGACCCAGGGAGGCCAGGGCAAGAGCCCGCCTCTTGTCTCCTCTTAAGTGTATCTCTAAGGAATGATTGCTTACTAGATAACGGTAGACACCAGCCTCTAATCCTTCTACACTATTCTTCCCTATCACTAAGTAAATGTCCAGAGGATAGCAGGCTCCACCAGAGGGAGAGGCCCGAAAACCGGTTCTCTCATCCGTAATTCCCTGTGCCGCCCATAAGAGTTGAGAGACCTGTTCTAAGGTCAAAGGCTTATCCAGAAAGTTTCTCCTCGACCTTCTCTTTTTAATGGTCTCTTCTAAGGAAACAGTCCCCCTTACCTTCGGTTTGGGCAGAGCAATCATTTTCTTCTCTTCCTGTGCCATAATTCTTCCCCCAGAAATAGTGCTCAATATAATAAAAGCAGTAATTACAGGAATTATAAATCTCACTCTTTTCTTTCCTCTAATTTTCGGTGACATCCTTTAACTCTGGATATTGCCACATCAGCTATCTCAGTGGGCTGAGAGGTTTTAAATAGGCCGAAAAATCTGCGCTTAAAGATAGCTTTCTTATATTTTCTAATGGCCCGTCTATACTTACCCTTCTGATGATAGATTTCTCCCTTGACAAACGTTTTCTCCGGGCCGATAGCCAATGCTATCTTATTACTTCCGTCAGCATCTACTATGTAAGCCAGATAATACTTTTCTTTCTCTTTTCCGAGTCCAACAATATAGGCTATTTTTTCACCGTCAGGAGACCAGGCGGGAAATATAATCAATCCCATTTCTTTAACTAATAGTCGCCTATCAGTTCCATCACTGTTTATATTTTCTAATCCTGTATCTGTGCCGAAGGCAATCCTCTTTCCATCTGGCGACCAGGTGGGGAATGCCGTATCATCAGCCAGCTTGACCTTATTGCTTCCATCCGCATTCACAACCCAGATATCATCCTCTGTTGTGCAGTAGGCTATCTTCTCCCCATCGGGAGACCAAACAAGGAAATACCAGTCTTCACTCTCATCTGTAGTTAACTGTATCTTATTGCTTCCATATTCATCCATCACCCAGATGTTCTCCCCCTCTTCATTCTCATCTTCCTCTGCCTCAACATCGATTGTTGAGGTATAGGCAATCCTCTTTCCATCTGGTGAATAGGCAGGACGAGAGTTTTTTCCCTTCTCAGTTAATTTGAATTTACTTTTGATAGCGAGATGCAAGAGCCAGATATCTTTCCCTGAAGAATAGGCAATTCTCTCGCCATCTGGCGACCAGCTGGGTGCTGAATCATCACACTTACCGTCAGTGGTCAATTGCCTTTTACTGCTTCCATCAGCATTCATAACCCAGAGGTTGAAATTATCGCTTTTACCTAATTTAAAAACAATTTTCTCTCCATCTGGTGACCAAACTGGCCAGAGAATAATATTGTTCTTGCTAACCATTAGGGGTCTATTATCACTTCCATCTGCGTTGGCTGTCCAGAGGGCAAGGCTTTCTCCCTGTCTGAAAGTGGTGTAGGCCACCTTCTTGCTATCAGGTGACCAGGAGATTGAAGGATAATGAGCGCATCCTGTCAAGAGGAATAAGACAATAATTGTTAAACTCATACCTATAATTCTTTTCATTTTAAACCTCCACCTCCAAGATTCGTGTAAATTCGCATTCTTCTTTTTGCGTTTTTCACTATTCTTTTGCGTTTTTGCCCTTCGGACCCTGAAGGATTCTCAGGATCCTGAACGGGCGGTTGCAATTCGCGTTATTAGTCGCTGAAGATTCTGGTAGGCAGGCTATCTTCTCCTTTCAGTTTCCTGGCCAGTTCCTGGGCCTCGGCCTCTGTGGCTAATCTTCCCACCCTCACCCGATGGAAGCTTCTTCCCTCTATGGTAATGGTCATGATATAGGTGTCATAACCCTTGTCTTTCAATCTCTTAGCTAACCTATCTGCCCGAGCCCTCTCACCAAATGCTCCCACCTGAACGCTATATCTCCCTGCTACAGGAAGAAACTTCTTCTGAAGGGTACTAATTTTCTTCTGAGCATCTATGGCCTCTAATGAATCCGGGCATTCGATAGTTAACTTCTGATAAACTTCTAAGGCCTCCTCTTGCTTTCCTTCATTCTCGTAGCATTCTCCCAGATTAAAATAGACGAGGTTCAGAATATTGCTCTCTGGATAGTTCTCGACGACTTTTTTATATTCTATTATAGCCAGAGAATAATTTCTTTCTTTAGTATAAGAATTCCCAATTCCCACTTGAGCCCAATCGAGATAATTGCTTTCCAAATAATTCTTTAGAACCTTTTCGAACTCTATTCTTGCCTCACCGTATTTCTTCTGGGTAAGGAGCATGCTTCCTATCCAATATTGGGAAGCAGGAGCATAGGGACTTTCGGGATAAACTTCTAAAAGTTTCTGATAGTCTTTTAAGGACTGCCCATAATCCCCTTTTAGATAATAGTACTGGCCAATCCTGAATTGAGCCTGAGGGGCAAAGGAGCTATCTGAATACTTCAGGGTTAAGTTCCGATACTCCTGGGTCGCTTCCCAGAAGTCCTCTGTTGCTTCCGCCATCTTAAAAAGGGCTTCAGGGGCCAGGGCACTATTGGGATAACGGACTAAGAACTTCTCAAACTCTTTTCTCGCCTCTTTATACTTTCCTTCTCTATAGAGGTTCATTCCTCTCAGGTATTCAATGGGCTTTTCCTGGGCCTGTCCGTCCGTCTTCGGCTCCTGCCCGGCATCGCCTAACGGCGAAACCTCTGGCGGACGGGCCCAAAGAGACGACGTAATAAGAAACATAAGTATCGCTGAAAGAATAACAAATCTTCTCATTACCTATTCCGGCTCTTCTGTCTTTTCTATCTCTTCTGCCTCTCTAATCTCCCTCTCCACCTCTTCCACCGATAGTTTTCTTATGGTAGCCAGTTCCTGTTCCAGCCTCTTTACAATCTTC
>JAHIPW010000064.1 GCA_018903055.1 bacterium | reverse complement strand
TCCTAAAGCCCCCGCATCCTGAGAAATCTTCCATATTCTATCGAGAGCAGGCTTATAAAGGATTTTCTGATTGCTGAAAGCGCTAATCGTTGCTCCTTGAGCAATCAATCTTGGATTCTTTTCTCTTATTCCTTTTTCCACTAATTTTAAGGCCTTTTTTACCTCTCCTTCTCTCTCTTGATTTATCCTGGTTAAATCCTTCTTATTGAACTCTAAGGTATCAACTTTTCCTCCCAGATCAATAACAAGTATCTCCATATCTGGCGTCTTTCCTAAGAATTTGAAAAGGGCACCGTTTCTGTGGTCAAAGATGACTATTCCATTAAACAAGGTCCCATCTGTAGGCTCGATGGATAGGGCAATCTTGGCAATTTCTTGAGGAAATATCTTCTTCTTTAAGGCATTAGCAGTGGCAAGGGAGGCGGCTCCAATGTCTGCGGTGGAGGAAGCCATCCCCTTTCCCAAAGGTAACTTAGAGTCAATCTCAAAACTCGCTCCAAGATTCTCCTTGCCAAAGAATTTTAAGATCCTTTTGATTGCTTCCTTCGTCTTCCACTTGTCAAGAGGACCGATTATCTTGCCCTTGCCATTCAAGACAACTTTTACCTGCGAGTATAGATTTATCGGACAGGAGACATGGAAGCTCTCTCCATTAAGCGTTCCCTGGACCAGTTCCCCGCAAGAACCAGGCGCTTTTGCTATACCAATCATCACAACCTCGGTTAAGTTGATAAGTTAATAAGTTGATAAGTCAATAAGAAAATATTTGGTTAGGGTTAAGGTTAGATTGTTAGTTTGGTTGTTAGGTTAGGTAGTTGGTTTTTAAACACCTAACCCTTACCCAACCACTAAACCCCTGTCTGCCGCCAGGCAGGCACTACTTTACCCTAACCCAACTATTTATGTTTGGGCTTAAGATATAGCCGGAATCAAGAATTTAATTATTAACCATCTTATTAGTAGTCCGAGTATTAAAGTGAGAAAGGATGTCAGATACATTAGATTGCTGGATTCTTTGATATGAATTGAAGAAAGTTTTTTCTTTGGATGGCCCAGATATGGCTTAATTATCTTTTTCCCTCGGTAATAATTTATCCCGCCCAATCTTATTCCCAGTGCTCCAGCCATTGCTCCCTGGGGAAGACCGGCATTTGGGCTATGATACTTTCTTCCGTCCCTAAGCATAATTCGGAAGGCGTTCTTCCCATCTTTCTTAAAGAAAAACGCTCCCAGAGAAATTAATACCCCTCCTATGCGAGCAGGAATGTAGTTGGCAATATCATCCAACTTTGCACCTGCCCAACCAAAGTCCTTATATCTCCTATTCTGATACCCGATCATAGAGTCTAAAGTATTTATCGCCTTATAGGCAAGGGCCAAGGGAACACCACCTAAGAAGAGATAGAATAAAGGAGCCACTACTCCATCTATGGTGTTCTCGGAGATGCTCTCCACCGTCCCTCTAATTATTCCCTCTTCCCTTAGATTTTTAGTATTCCTTCCCACAATTTCAGAAAGTCTTTTGCGGGCTAACTTAAGGCCTGTCCGTCTGTCCGTCTGTCCGTCTGTCCGTCTACCGGTCGACTGGTTAGACTGATTTTCCAGCGCTAAATAAACTCTCTCTCCTCCCTGGCCCAATCCTCTTATAGAGAGGGTAGCAAAGGCACCCCAGATGGTTACAATTAAACCCAAAGCAGGATATAACTTATAGGCTATTCTAATAACTGTCCAGGCAAATAAGAAACTTCCACCAGCAACAATAACTGTGAGAATGATTCCGGCAATCTTTTCATAGTTCGGAGTTCGGCCCGCCCCGCTTCGCGGAGCGAGGCCGGGGAGTTCGCCTCTCGTCCCGAGGGGACTCGAGGTCCCCGAGGGAGAGTTCGGAGTTTTTGACTTCTTATAGTAAACGATCTTCTTTCTGAGTTTCGCTTCTAAAAAAGCGATGATCTTTCCTATCCAGACTACGGGATAACCCAGCCACTTTGGGTCCCCCAAGGTCAAATCCATGATATAGGCAATTATACAGATATAGGCTAGTTCCATCGGCTTCCTCTGAACAGTTAATGGTTTATGGTTAATGGGTTAGGGTAAAGTAGTGCCTGCCTGGCGGCAGACAGGGGTTTAGTGGTTGGGTAAGGGTTAGGTATTTAAAGACCAACTACCTAACCTAACAACCAAACTAACAACCTAACCTTAACCCTAACCGAATCCCTCAAAGTTAATAGTCAATCGTATTATTTCAAGGTAAAGACAAGGGAGACTTCCATTTGGATGGAAGAACTGGCTATTTCCTTTGGAAAGGGTGGAAAAGGAGAGGCTCTCTTTATGGTGGCAATTGCTTCCTGGTCTAATATTTTAGAGCCAGAGGAATGTATTAATTTAATTTCTTGGCTGTTGCCATTAGACAAAATTACGAATTCAAGATGGGCAACTCCTTCTATTCCCTGCTCTTTCGCCCATTCAGGATATTTTCTCACCTCTTCTATCCTCTGTTTGACCATATCCTGATAACGAAGCATGGCTTCATCGGCTGGTTTTAAAACTTCTACCCTTTCTTTAGTGGGTTTTGCTTTTTCTAATACTACCTCTTTAACCTCTCTTTCAGGTTCTGGCTTTGGAGAATCGGAGACCACCTCTTTCAACTTCTTTTCTTCACCCATTCTCTCTACTTTAGGGAGAAGGAATGGTTTTTCTATCTCTATTTGGAAAGTAATCTCTTTGGGTCTTTCCGTCTTGGGCGAATTTATATTAAATGAGGGCGTACCTAAAAATAAGCCATGACTAATAAGGGAAATTATAAATGTAGTTCCAATTACTCTATCTTTTAACATCTTCTTTCAATCTGGTAGAAATGATTAACTTTTGGGCATCGGCTTGTTTGGCGATGTCCATAACCTTAACCGCTAAGCCCAAGTCTATCTTTTCATCAGCCTTAATAATTACCGTCTTCTTCTCAGTCTTTGTTATCTCTATTCTTAATTGCTCCAGAAGATTTTCCAGGGTTACCAGTCTTTCATTCAGATATAGGTTACTATCTTCTGTGATAGAGATAATAATATCTTCCTCAGGATGTAGTTTGGCAGTAATTGCCGAAGGCAGGGTAATTTTTATTCCCGGTTGAGTAACAAAGTGAGAAGAGAGCATAAAGAAAATCAAAAGGAGGAAGACGACGTCTATTAGGGGAGCAATATTGAGACGGGTGCTAATTCTTCTTCGTCCTTCGAATTGCATAATTTATCCCCTGCTACAAGCTGCAAGCCTCAAGCCTCATGCTGCAAGCTTCAATCCGCAAGCGTTGTAATTACTTATCGTTTATCGTTGTCGATGCTCGTATCGATGCTAGTTGTAGAGACCCGATGCTCGATTTTCTTGCATTTCTTTAGAACAATCCAGTATCGTGCTTCTAGATTCAAGCCTCGTTACGAGTTTCGAAAACCTTAAACCAGCTTCTACACCCTTAGCTTATTGTAGCCTGTAGCCTGCAGCCTGAAGCCTATTCTATCTTCTCTGTAGCTGGCTTTGTTCCCAGGAATTCAATGAGTTCTGATGCTATCTCATTCATCCAGCAAGACATATTGTCAATCTTGCCCTCAAAATAGTGATAGGCAACCAGAGTAGGGATGGCTACGGTCAATCCGGCGGCAGTAGTAAGGAGCGCTTCCCAGATACCGCCAGCAAGCACGCTGGCATCCACCCTACCGCCCAGCTCCTGGATCTTTACAAAGGCCTTAATCATCCCCACAACGGTGCCCAAAAGACCTATAAGGGGAGTGATGTTGCCAATAGTAGCCAGGCCTCTTAGGTGTTTTTCTAAACCCCTTACTTCCCAGGAGCCTACGCGAGAGATTGATTTTTCCTGAGTTCGAGCATCCTTTTTATGATTCTGGATGCCACAGGCTAATATACGTGCTATTGGGGCTTGAGTTTTTTGACACAGGTCCAGCGCTTCTTCGACTTTTTTCTTCTGGAGAAGCCCTCTTATAGATACGAAAAAGTCAGGGATATTTATCCGTATTCGATGGAAGTGATAGAGACGTTCCAAAATAATGGCAACGGATATTATCGAACAGAGAAGAATGGGCCACATCAAGACTCCACCCTTTACTATAATGTTAAACATAATACAACCTCCTTAGACACAGATTTCTTTATTCTGCATACTGCTTGGGATTAAAGACACGGATAATCACGGATATTGGAACCACAGATAAACATCCCAAAGGGATCTATTTCCCAAAGGGACCGCTTCGTGGCGGGACAGATAGACACCCCATACCATCGCCTCCCCGAAGAAAAGCCTTCGACTTCCAACAGGGCAGGACGGCGAGCTACGGGGCAGGCAGATCACAGATATTAGAAAAATTCGTTTCCCGTCATACACTGTAAGACAAATATTACCATATTGGGAAGAATAGGTCAAATATTACGAAAAGGCCGTTTAATAGCGGCCTTCTCAAATGGTCATAAGATGGACCATCGTTTATCTCCGAACTCTCCCTCGGGGACCTCGAGTCCCCTCGGGACGAGAGGCGAACTCCTAACTCCGAACTAATTTATCTGCGTTTCAGAACTTTATCTTCATCCCCACCACGCCTGTTCTTCGGGGCATAGGGTAGTTATTCCTCATCTCATAATAGGTGTTGAAGAGGTTGTTGACCCCAGCATACCAGGTGAGATGCTTCTTGAGATGTTTCTCAGGAGTATATTCTACCCTCAGGTTGGTCAGGAAATAGGGGGGAAGTTCTGCAGTCCTTTTATCATTTGCCGCAGTAGTAAAGCGAGAATCAACAAACTCCTCCTCCACCCGAGCCAAAAGTCCAAACTTAGTCTTATACTCCAAGTAAGCATTGGCCTTATGCATTGGGTAGTAAGCGAGATGGTTGTTGTAATTAGCACCTACAGTCTTATGCCTGGTTTCTAACCAAGTATAGCCTATGCCGCTCGAGAAATATTTTAAGAATTTGGCTTTCAGTTCCGATTCTATTCCCCAGATCAAAGCGCTATCTACATTCGTCGGATTCCAGGTGTTGTCTCCATCCTCATCCGCCCAAATAATAAGATTGCTCACCTCCCTTCTGAAGAAGGTCGCCTTTCCCAGTAGGTTTTTGGTGAATGTCTGGTCAATTCCCACATCCCAGGCCCAGGCCTTCTCTGGCCTCAAATCCGGGTTTCCTACCCCCATTCCAGGAACATTGGCATAGAGGTCGTCCAAGGTGGGAGCTCGATAGGCCTTGCCCACAGAGGCCCTCAGGGTGGTCTCCTTGGTTACTTTATAGCGCAGGCTTGCCTTGGGAGAGCCCTCTGTGCCAAAGGCCGGATGGTAATCCCATCTGCTTCCCATAGTAAAGGTTAAGGGCTCAAATATTTTTATCTCGTCCTGAATCCAGTAGGCCTGGGTGGTCAGATCATGCCTAATGTCTGGTCTCACCCCCGGTTGTACGGAGTCTAACCCATCCTCGTGAACGTCAGCCCCAAGAGTAAGCCTATTTCTTTCTCCAATCTTTATGGAGTACTCTGCCTCACCCCCTAAGGTATCCATTCTATGAAAAGTGGGCGCTGCGGTGTGAGTAATATTCTTTAATTTCTCCTCCCTTCCATAGGCCTTCAAAGAGAGGTCGGACCGCTCACCTAACTTTGCTTTCCATCCCAGACTTCCCCAGACTCGGTGGGTATGTAGTCTATTGTCCGGATCGTTTGCTTTCCAGCCAGCCTTCGCTCCCGGGGTACCAACCTCTCCATTATAGTATCCGCCCTCAAGGATGAGTTTTGACCAATCAGTTAGGTCATAGGTAAACTTTCCAAAGATGTCATGGGCATTATAGTCGCTGTTGAGGCGATGGCCCTGAGATTGATACTGTCCTCCAGAAAGTAAGTAACCAAACTTCTTTATCTTTGCCCCGTGACTAAATTTGTTAATGAAGGTATTATGCGTAGCATAGGATGTTTCATAACTAAAGGTAGGCTTCTTGGGCGGGTCTTTAGTGATAATATTGATTACCCCACCCATAGCGCCTGAGCCATAGAGGGCAGAGCCTGGACCTCTCACTATTTCTATTCTCTCAACATGCTCTAAAAGGGGAAACTCAGCAAAGTTTACATCTCCACCTCGGATACAGTTCATTCTCTGGCCATCGATGAGTATTAAAACCTGCTTCGATGAGCAACCACGCATGCTCATGATGGTCTGAGCTCCCATGGCTCCCCAGCTATCCACCTTCACCCCGGTCTCCTTCTCTATCACCTCTCCAATGTTTCTCGCTCCGCTCTTTGCAATCTCTTCTTTGGTGATGATGGTAGTGTGGAGAGATACATCCCCTAAAAGTTTGGGTGTTCTGGTAGGGGTAATGACCACCTCTCCCAAATCAAAGACCTCTTCCTGCCTATCCTCAGCCGCATAGGCAGGAGTGACCAGTGACCAGTGACCAGTGACCAGTAAAGCCAGAACGCTGGCTACCGCCGCTAGTAAAATTGTTAAACCTTTTTTTTCTTTCATCTCCTACCTCCTTAAAGGAGGTCTCTGAAAAACCTTCAGAGCCCTCTGATTACACCGATTATTTAGGAAGATTACACTAATTACCTCAATGATAAAAAAATCTGTGCAATCTATACTTTATCTGTGAAATCAGAGATTTCTGGCTTTTCCAGAAATCTCAGAAAAACAAAAACCCGACCTTCACAGGTCGGGTAACTTTTAATAGGAATTTATCTTCCCTTCCCACGAAAGTACTTTCCACTGATAGGCGATCGTCCGGACTCAGTCCGATATGTAATATCGGCCTATTACCGTTGCGGGGCAGTGTTCTCGCCTCATCGGCGAGCCACCGGAGAGGTGGCCGGATTTCATCCCGCTCCTGCGTGCAGGAGTGGGACAAGCACGGAAACTTCCTCCGCCTATCTGGTTTCTGATTTAAAAGAACTGTATTTAGTATAACCGGATAAAAGGATTTTGTCAAGATGACATTTGAGGACATCACGTCCAATCAAGATAAGCCTCACTATCGCTCGGCATTCTTCACAGATTAGCACGGATTGACTAAACTGATTAGCACGGATTTAGCGCAATGAGAATCAGTGCTAATCCGTGTCTTCTAATCTGTGCCCATCTGTGTAACTATTGAAATTCCGATGCTTCACGGATAATGCGTCTGATATGTCTTTCTGACAGTTTGAACTTATAGGCAATTTCCTTTATGAGTATGCCCTGTTTGCGCAATCTAATTATCTCTTTGTTCCTTTTCTTTAAGTAATCGGCGAAAATTTTACTCAGATGCATCATCTATTACCTATCTAATATTCAATTCCTTTTCTTCTTTTTACCCCAAAATCATAGGGGTGTTTTATCTTTTTTATCTGGCTAACTAAATCTGCTTTTTCAATTATCTTTTCTGTTGCACCGCGGCCAGTCAGAATGAGTTCTAAATTTTCTGGCTTGGAATCTAATATATTCAAAACCTCCTCTTCTTTCAAAAATCCATCCCGTATAGAGATGTTTATCTCATCTAATATCAGAATGTCGTATTTGTTTTCTTGATAAACTTTTTTGATAAATTCCAAACCTTCAAGACATTCTCTGCGGATTTCATCTGGGCCTATCTCTTTAAAAAAATGCGGATGCTTTTTCGCAAATCCGAAGGTATCTACTCCTAATTTTCGTAGCGTACGGTGCTCGCCATATTCCCAAATTTTGGGGTCTTTATGGAAATAGACATAACAGACCTTTAAATTATGACCGCATGCCCGACAGGCTAATCCAACAGCGACCGTGGTCTTGCCCTTACCATCTCCAGTATAGACCTGAATTAGTCCTTTTCTTTTCATCGTTCCCCCCTCTTCTGCCTTTCCTCCTCAGACACTACCAATATATAAGGTTTAAAAGAAATAGGGTTTTTTTCCACAACCACCACTGTTTTATAAACCTCTTCAATAATCCGATAGTTTAATACTTCTTGGGGTAATCCAGTTTTGTAGATTCGTCCTTCATTAATAAGTACTAACCGATGACAATATTCGCTGGCTAAATTAAGGTCATGCAAAACCATAATTACTGTGAGACCAAATTCTCTATTTAATCTCCTTATCAGGTCCAGAATTGCTGCCTGATGGGTTATATCAAGATGAGCAGTGGGTTCATCCAATAAAAGTAGTTTTGGTTCCTGAGTTAGAGCGCGAGCGATAAGGGTAAGTTGTCTTTCTCCACCACTTATCTCTGGCATAGGCCGGTCTTTTAGCTTGAGGGTATCGGTTAGGATGGCGCACTTTTTAGCAATCTCTTTGTCCTTATTTGTCTCTAAAAATTGAAATCTTTTATAATGTGGAATCCTGCCTAAAAGAACAAATTCTTCCACGCTCATAAAATTTATCGCTGGACTTTGAGAAACAACAGCTATATTTTTAGCCAGTTCTTTATATCTTAATTCCTCGATATTCTTTCCTTCAAATAAGATTTCACCTTTTGCCGGTTTAATTATCTTAGTTATCGCCCGAAGAAGAGTTGTTTTTCCTGAACCATTTGGGCCAATTATTCCTACAAGTTCTCTGCTTTCTATTCTAAGACTGATATCTCGAAGGACTATTTTTGAATCGTATCCACAAGTCAGATTTTTTATGTTAAGCACTATTTTTCTCCTAAAAGAACCTGCCTTTTAGTTAAGGCGTAAACAAAAAGGCTTCCTCCCAATATACCAGTAATTACTCCCACAGGTAACTCCATAGGGGAGATAACTGTTCTTGCTAAGGTATCACAGAAAATTAAGAAACTTGCCCCACAAAGAAAGGAACTAACCAAAAGAATCCGATGGTCTCCCCCAACAAACATACGCACAAAATGGGGAACAACCAATCCTACAAATCCAATAATGCCCGCCATTGACACACTACAACCAGTAAGTAAAGAAGCAAGTATAAAAAGTATCTTTTTAGTTCTTTCTGTATTTACCCCTAAATGTAAGGCCTCTTCTTCTCCTAAGGCAAAGGCATTAAGGTCTATTGAAAAAAGATAAGATATAACTAAACCAAGAATAGATACCAGAAGAGCTATTTTTATAAGAAACCAATTTGGCTCTTCTAAAGAGCCCATTATCCAGAAGACAATCCCATGGAGGTCTTCTGTGCGAGAAATAGCCATAATAAGCATGATTAAGGATGATGAGATAAAACTTATCATCACTCCTGTAAGGAGCAGTCCTTGAATCTTTAATATGCCCTTTCTCATACTTAAAGAATAAACCAGCAAAATAACCAAAAGCGCTCCTAAAAAACCACAAAGAGGCAAACTTAAGATACCTAAAGCCTTATTTAATCGGAAAACAATATTTAAACACACACCCAGAGCGGCTCCGCCAGAAATACCCAGGGTATAGGGTTCTACTAAGGGGTTGCGAAACATTCCCTGCAAGATTACCCCAGCCAGACTCAATGCACCGCCTATAGCAAAACCTAAAATAATGCGTGGCAGGCGAATATCAAAAAGAATGCTATATTCAGTGGTACCCCTACCCTCAAGAATTAAAGAAACAATCTTCTTAACCGGTATACCGGCTGAACCAACACAGAGAGAGAAGATACTTACTCCTAAAAGAATGCCCCCTAAAATTAATATCCAGATAATCCAGCGGATTAATTTTTCTCTCATAATTTAGTCCGTTTCTAAGCGGGGATGTAAAATCTCCCCCATCTCTTTTAATGCTTCCACAAAGGTTACTGGTGTGGGAGAGCAAAGTTTATAAGAGTCAATAATATGAATTCTATTATTTTTTACAGCTTTCATAGTCTTATATTTTTGCCAGATTTTCTTTTCTTCTTTTCCGGCAATTCCCATAGTTACAATAATGATTATATCCGGATTAGATTTAAGTACTTTCTCACGACTATAAAGTCCAGATTTTGCCTTTTCTGTAATATTTATCCCACCAGCAAATTTTATGAAATCATGAACAAAGGAATTTTTAGTTACTGTAAATAAAGGCTTAGCTCCTACCTGGACAAAGACCTTGGGCATTGGCAAATCTTTAACTTTTTTTCTAATAGCGTCTACTTCCTTTTTTGCCTGATGAATAATTCTGGCTGCTTTTTCTTCCTCGCCCACTAATTTTGCTAATTCTAAAAACTGCTCACAAAGTTGGAAGAAGCTTTTCGTAGCAGGGAAAGTCACCACCTTTATTCCTAAATTCTTTAACTTCTCCACCTGCTCTGGATTACTCAGGGAAGTAGCTATTACCAGATCGGGTTCGAGACTTACAATTTTTTCTAAATCTACTTTTATTACTGTTCCTATCTTTTCTTTCTTCTGTGCCTCGGGTGGTCTCTCGCAATATACGGTATTCGCTATAAGTTTATTTTCTACTCCTAAGAGATAAAGTTCTTCAGTTATACCTGGACCCAAAGAGATTATTCTCTGTGGATAATTTTCTTTAGTAAGAGCAAAAGAGCAAAAGAGTAAAAGAGCACAAATAAAGGATAAAATTTTTGATATTTGATTTTTGATATTTGATTTTATCATCAGTATATCCTCTTAACTTTATATTTTACTCTTACTCCATAATGCAGAATAGAGACATTCTTTAAATATTTTTCTATAGCCTTCCTGGCTTCCTCCATCTCATCTTTTGTAGGTCTTCTAAATCTGTCCTTCTCTTTAATGGGAATATAACCATCAATACGATAAGGTATTTCCACACTTACGCCAGCAATGAATTGGGCAATTTTCTCTATCTCTTCTTTATCGATATATCCTGGAATAAAAACACTCTCTGCTCGTACCTTAAGATTGGGTATACTGGTATATTTGACGAAATTCTCCAAAACATATTCTATGTTATTCTTGCCGGTAAAATCACTGAAGATATTTTTTGATATAGCCTTAATGCTTACGCAGATTTCATCAATTGCCCTATCTTCTACAAATCTGTAACCATTGGTGAGAAGGATATTATAAGTGGAGAGCTTTTCTTTCAGAATTTTTGCCAGAGCTAAAAAATCTGCATCCTGCGTCGGCTCTTTACCTAAAAAGATTACTTTCTTAAAACTTAACGGCTCTAAATAAGAAATAACTTTATCTATAAAAATACTGGCGCTCTTATGCTCTGGTGCTCTGATGCTCTTTTCTAAATGGCAATCCTGGGGATGATGGTCAGTAATACATCCATGGCAGGAAAAATTGCATCCTCCATTGAAATAAAGACAAATCTCTTTTAAGTTTGGTGTATAAGTTATGTGATAAACTCCCATTTTTATCCCTATTTAATTATTTTTTGACCGCAAGTTGCAAAAACCAATGTTTATTTTTAAATATCTTTTTACCGATTGAAAATCTTACAAGTTCTTTAAAAATAGGGCCATCATAAACAAAAGTATGGTATTCACCTTTCTCCCCACAGAGATCGATACTGCCTAATCGTTTCAGATCTCTTATGAATTCTTCATCTATCTTGCGGCCTAACCACTCTCTGCCTAACAAATCAGCCCTAGTAGCTATGACAATGGCTTTGAAACCAGCCCGGATAAATTCTTTAAGCAACCCCTCCCGACCTTCTTTCCATAGGGGTAATAATGGCTTAATCCCTATCTCTCTACATACCCTCTCGACCCAATCCCTATGTTCCTGAAGGTCAATATCGCCAAAAACGCCTACCTTGATACCTTCCTCTTTTAATCCGGAAACTGCTTCTTTAAATACCCCTTCATAACCTTTCCAGGTGGTCTTTCTTTGGATGATGGGGATGCCCATAGTATCTGATTGGGCTTTTAAAAGAGCTGAACTGATTCCATGAGAACGAGAATGCCTACCATCCTCTGATACCATATTCAAAAGATATTTGACTTCAAGATTCTTATCCTGCATTGCTCTATAGCAGGCCAGAGACGTCTCTTTGCCCCCACTCCAGGAGACAAAAGTTTTTAGGGGTTGTTTAGTATTATCCATTATGTAAGAATCTCCGGTTAAAGTTTTGTTATTTCAAGACTGGTAGATATTCCCTTATCCCAACCATCCCAAAGATACGCATCTTCTTTGCCGTCGGCAATCAAACGTAAGGCGTAACGCACCTGCTCTTCATAAAGTTCACAAAATGCTCCTGGCTTCTCTAGGGATCCGTTCACCCCGCTCTTTCTTAAGGTCTTTTTAGAAAGGGCGGGGTTCATTTCATAGGCCTCGGCAGGACAAGGTGAGCCGCAAAAATGACGAATGGCGCAATGAGAACAGGGTTCGATATTCTCAATAAGCCTGTTGGTAACAAGTTTGAATGGCTCTGTTTCTAAAACCTCATTGATATCATCTTTAAAGATGTTGCCGCCTTTGAATTTTTTCAGACCAATAAATTCACTACAGGGAAATAAATCCCCACTGCTGGAAAGCGCAAAAAAGCATCTTCCACCACCGCAGGGTGAGATATCACACATCAGCCGTCGGCCATTCGGCGCAATAATGCTCATCAAGACATTGGCAAAGTTTGCCACCACAAGACGGCGGCCCGTCTTTCTATAAAGCTCGTAGGTTCGGTCAAGTGCCCTCAGGTAATACTTGGCAAGTTGGTGATCCGCCGGCTTACTCTCCCGGCCACCCGGCAGTGTACAGCGAACAGGATTTAACATACAAACTGGCACTTCTATATTATGTAAAAAGTCAACCATCTTAGTAAGCGAACTCATATTTTCTTTTGTTACCGTGCAAATCACTGAATAATTCCTGTAACCTCTGAGGCGATTCATTACGTCTACTATCTTGTTAAAAACTCCCTGGCCATCCCAGGTCTTGCGTAGCCGGTCGGCTACCTCCCGAATGTGACCATCGAGGGAAAGCCCGATGCTTATTCCTCTTGAGGTTAGAAATTTTATTTCCTCATCATTCAGAAGTGTGCCGTTGGTCTGTATGCCGAAATCGAAATCTTCCCTAAATTTGTCTATAGCGCGGAAAACTGATTTTTTGTTAAGCATTGGTTCAGCGCCATGGAAAACAATTTGTGGTATCCGACCCTTAGGTATAGTTGACTTGAAATAAATCTTTAGAATTTCAAGCGCTTGCATGAGTCTTTCTTGTGACATATGTTTGCCATATTTGCGCAATCTTTCCGGAATATAACAATAAGAACAATTCAGGTTACAGCGATCAGTAGGGTTAAAATAAACTGCGGAAGGTTTCAAACCAAACCTTAGGGCGCTTATCTCATCAGCGAAAGATTTTTCTTTTTTACGGTACTTGCTGAGGAAAGACGAATCAGTCAGTGCCTGGCCCAGTCGGGTTTTTTTGACAAGTGACCAGAATGCAGTATCCGCTGATACCAATCCTATATAGTCTTTATGTTTGATATCTATAACTTGAAGCTGGATCCCACCTCCGGTATTAAAATAAATTCCCCGAGATGAGACGCAATTGTCTTTCATTTGCAACTTTTCCATATCTTATTCCTTACTCCCTTCTGCCTGCCGGGAAAGGTCCCGGTGTAGTAACCCGGAACCTTTCAGCCGGTTTAAATGAAACTTTACATCATTTCTTCTCAAGGACGTAATGGGAAAGACCAGTTCCACTTGCCTTACATTTCTTTCGGTGGGCAATAATGTCTTTCTTTGCCCTGTGACTTGCCTTGCAATTTGGTTTTTTCATCTAATTCACCTCCCTCTCGCAAACATATCCACAAACCTTACAGTGAAAGGCAGTGGGTTCCATTCCCGCCCCGCATCCCGGACATTCTTTTTGATTATTCTTAGGCCCAGGAATTTCTCCCACTTCTTTTTTGTAAATCTCATAATAGTAGAGATGCTCCTTATTCATAAACTTTATTGGATATTGTTTGCTTTTATGTTCAAACTCCTCATCCGAGATCTTTGAGGTAATAATCTTTCTTAACTTCCTCATACCCGAGCCATACTCCAGGGGTCTTTTGTCCTGCCAGACAATCTCGGCAGGCAGCATTTTTTCAAAGGCCTTTCGTAGAATCCATTTCCCCCATAAATTTCCGTTTTCTTCTTTTATCTTAAGTTCTACGGGTATTCCAAGAGAAAAATCAATGAATCTTTTATTTAAAAAGGGCTGTTTAATCTTAATGTCAAAAAAGTCGCCTAATTGGTTAGAACTAAAAGACATAGTTTTAGTTATTCTTCTCAGATACTCGTCCAGGTTTCGGATATTTCTCATAAAATCATAGCCGGCAAATAACTCATCACTTCCATCGCCCGTCATTATCTTTTTAATCCCCAGCTCTTTCGCCCATTTTAAGCCAAAGTAAACAACCAAATCATTAGGGATTGCTGGGTCGAAGCTCTTAAGGATTTTTATTACATCGGGAATAGAATCTATCGCTTCATCTATACTTACCCTTCTATGATAATGGTTTAGTTTTAAATGGTTGGCTACCAATTTAGCGTATGAGACATCTTCTCCAAAGGATTCCAGGCTAACCGTGATGGCCTTCACCCCGCCCCTTTCTGCTACAAAGGAATGCTTCGAAGTAAAATGGGCGGGGTTCATATTGGGATTTAGAACCGCCAAGATACTGGTATCCAATCCTCCAGAGAAGAGTAACCCCTCTGCAGAATTCCGCCCGACAGCCTTCTTTAATCTTTCCCTTAATTCATCAGTAATATCTACAGTATCCTTCATTTACCTTTATCCTTTAGCAAGATTAAACAGTAGGAAAAGAATGAATAAGGCCCCCACTTCAATTATTTCGTTTACTGCTCCTAAGGTGTCACCCGTCATTCCTCCAACCCTTTTAGAGATAAATCTTGTCAAAAGAAGAGTCAGGGCCAGAATAAAGAGAAATAGTTCCAGGCCCAAGATCTTTAAGAAACCTCTAGCAATTATTAAGGTAATTAAACTGGCAACAATTAGCTCTTTTCTTCCACAATAATCAAGAAACGCCTTTCCTGTTCCTTTCTTCCGGGCATAGAGAGACAAGGAACTGGCAACTACCATGGCCCATCTTCCCATAACAGGAAAGAGAAGTAGGGCCCCCCTCTTTATTTCTAAAGGCATCTCGTGAAGTAAGACTAACTTGAGCATTATTAAAGAGACTATTCCTATAATGCCAAAAGCACCCACCCGACTATCTCTCATAATCCTTAGAATCTCTTCCTTTGTCTTTCCTCCGGCAAACCCATCAACAGTATCGACAAAGCCGTCGATATGTAGGGCTCCCGTTAGGATGACTAAAGCAATAATGGTTAAGACATCTGCTACTAAGGGGGTTAAAAAAATGGAGAATCCCCAGTTGACTAAGACTAATATCCCCCCTAAAATCAGTCCCACAATCGGAAAATAGGCCATGGACCTTCCCAGTCTCTTCTCATCTTCAGGATATTCACCAACGGGGAGCCTGGTCAGGAATTGGAGAGCAATAAAAAAACTTTTCACCCCGTTAGAAATCCACACCAAAGGTGCGGCAGTCGCCTCTGGCAACTTATTTCTAACGGGGTTCATTTAACCTCTCTGACATTGGACTTTGGTCCGTCCAACTGTCTTTGCCAGTTGGACGGATGGACTTTGGACATTATTTTAAAGCCTCGGAGACCTCTGCTTCACCAAAGGTCGCCATCTCGGTCAGTATCTTTACTCCGGCCTCGATGAGACTGATACCCAAACAGGCGCCGGTTCCTTCTCCTAAGCGCATGTCTAAATCCAGTAAAGGTTGAAGCCCCATTCTTTCCAAGATAGCCTTATGACCCACCTCTACTGAGGAATGGCTAGCAAAGATATAATCCTTTATCTTGGGCTCTAATCCAAAAGCAATCAATGCTCCAGTAGTAACGATGAAACCATCGGTAACCACTGGTACTTTATGAGCTGCAGCCGCCAGAAAAGAACCAGCTAACCCTCCAATCTCAAAACCACCCACCTTAGCCAAAACATCTATGGGGTCCTTTGGGTTGGGTGTATTCAATTTGATGGCCTTCTCTATTACCTTTATCTTATTCTCAAATATTCCATCATTTACTCCTGTTCCCCGACCAGTGACTTCTTCTATTGGCCTACCAGTAATGACCGCTGTAACGGCACTTGAAGGCGTAGTATTCCCGATTCCCATATCTCCCAAACCCAGGATGTCAATTCCCTTCTTATATTCTTCCTCAAATACTTCAATTCCCGCCTCGATGGACTTTATTGCCTCTTCCCTGGTCATGGCCGACCTCTTAGCCATATTCTTCGTTCCATAACCAATCTTTTTAACTTTAAAATTTCTGATATCTGATTTCTCCCCGAGAAATCCAAAGGATTTCCGGGACTCAGTCCCTGAAATTGTTTCGCAATTTCTAGGGGGATATCTGATATCAGATTTTACTCCCATATCCACTACTATTACCCTTGCTCCTATATGTCGAGCCAGGACATTTATTCCCGCTCCCCCCTTTATAAAATTATAGACCATCTGAGGGGTTACCTCCTGGGGAAAGGCGCTCACCCCTTCTTCAACTACTCCATGATCCCCAACCATAGTAAAGATAACCTTATTCCTTAAAGAGGGATTTTTCTTTCCCGTTATTCCTACCACTTTTTTGGCTAGCTCTTCTAACCTTCCCAGAGAACCCTGTGGCTTAGTGAGATTATCCAATCTCCCTTGAGCCTCTTCCATTAGTTTCTCATCAACTGGCCCTATCCTTTTAATCATCTCTTCAATCTTGCCCATCTTTTACCTCGCCAATGTCCGATTCGCATTCCGATTTTACTTTTTACTCCTTACTTCACCTTTATGGATATTCCCGATACTACTAAATAGACTTCATCTGCTGCTTGGGCCACTATCTGGTTTGCTCTGCCCGCAATGTCTCTAAACCTTCGGGCTAATTTGTTATCAGGAACGATACCCATCCCTACTTCATTGGAGACAATTAAAACAGTGGCCTTAATCTCTTTTATTTTACTTACCAGTTGCCTAATCT
>JAHIPW010000063.1 GCA_018903055.1 bacterium | reverse complement strand
TCAGACTTGAAGAGGGTAGCTACTTCTCAGAGATGCCTGAGAACCAATGACATCGAGAATGTGGGGAAGACCGCCCGGCACCACACCTTCTTTGAGATGTTGGGAAACTTCTCCTTCGGCGATTACAGTAAGAAAGAAGCCATTAAGTGGACCTGGGAATTTTTATTAAAAGAGTTAAAGATTCCCAAAGAGAGGCTATGGGTCTCTGTCTATGAGGAAGATGATGAGGCATTTAACATCTGGCGTAAGCAGGAGAAGATTTCCAGGAATAGGATTGTAAGGTTGGGAAGTGAGCATAACTTCTGGGCCATTGGCCCCACCGGTCCCTGTGGTCCCTGCTCCGAGATCATCTATGATAGAGGGAAGAAGTATGGCTGTGGCAGACCGACCTGTGGTGTGGGATGCGACTGTGACAGATTCTTAGAGGTCTGGAACCTGGTCTTTATGGAGTATAACCGCGATCAGGAGGGAAGACTGAGATCCCTGCCCAGAAAGAACATCGATACCGGAATGGGCTTAGAGAGATTGGCCATGATTCTACAGGAGAAAGAGAATACCTTTGATACTGATTTCTTGAAACCAATCATTGACTATACTGCCTCTCTATCTGGGGTAAAATATGGCCAGGATAGAATAAAGGATCTGGCGCTGCGCATCATTGCAGATCATATGAGAGCCATCGTCTTCTTGATCTATGATGGAGTTTTACCTTCCAATGTGGGAAGGGGATATGTCCTGAGAAGAATCATCAGAAAAGCCCTATCACAGGGAAGGAACCTGGGGCTGGCTAAGCCCTATCTCCATAAGTTAGTTTCCGTTGTTATCGACATTATGAAAGAGCCCTATCCGGAACTATCAAAGGATGAAGAGCATATGGAAAGAATTGTGTTGGGTGAAGAAAAAAGGTTCTTGGAGACCTTAGAACAAGGGATGAGAATATTCGATGACCTCCTTCTTCATCTATTGAGAGAGAAGAGAAAAGAGATCCCGGGAGAGAAGGCCTTTGAGTTATACGATACCTATGGGATACCGATTGATTTAACTCAAGAAGTAGCCGCAGAGCATAATTTAACCTTAGATAGGAGAGGGTTTGATATGGCTATGGAAGAACAGAAAAAAAGAGGAAGAATGGCCTGGCAGGAGATCGGCCAATCGAGGGTAAAGACCATCTATAATAGATTAGCCAAGGAGCTGAAGGCAACAAGATTTAAGGGATATGATAGGACCACTTTGAAAGCAGAGATATTGGCAATCATTAAGGTTGATAAAAAAGCGGAGAAAGCAAAGGCAAAGGATGAGATAGATATTATTTTAGATATTACTCCCTTCTATCCCGAGGCAGGTGGCCAGATAGGAGATAGAGGAACGATTATAAAAAGAGGAACCAAGATAGAGGTTCTGGATACCCAGAGGCCCCTACCAGAGATAATCGTCCATCGAGCAAAAATCATTAAAGGAAGTATCAGGAAAGGAGACAAGATGGAGGCAAGTATTGATATAGAGAAAAGATTAGCGACTGCTCGAAATCATACTGCAACCCATCTATTGCAGGGAGCGCTAAGAAAAGTTTTAGGGAAACATGTGAGACAGACTGGCTCTTTCGTTTCTTCCGATAGGCTGCGCTTTGACCTCACCCACTTTGCTCCTTTGATTGATGAGCAGCTCTTCCGAGTTGAGGAGATGGTCAATGAGAAGATAAGGGAGAATATCAAAGTAGAGGCTAAGATGATGGGCTTCGAGGAAGCAAAGAAGAGAGGAGCCATCTTCTTGGTTGGTGAGAAGTATGGAAAGAGGGTAAGGACAGTTAAAATAGGAGACTTTAGTCTGGAACTCTGCGGAGGAACCCAGGTGAAGGCCACGGGTGAGATTGGATTATTTAAGTTAGTGAGCGAATCAGGCATCGCCGCTGGAGTAAGGAGGATCGAGGCCTTAACGGGAGAAGGAGCATATAGGTTTATGAAAGAGAGAGAAGACCTTCTATCCCAGATAGCAAGAGAGTTAAAGGTAGCACCCTCTCAAATCTTAGAGAGAGTGGAAAGACTGGGAGAGAGGCTAAAAGAACTG
>JAHIPW010000062.1 GCA_018903055.1 bacterium | reverse complement strand
CTAAAGGGAAAAGAGATTAAGATAATAGTGGACTTAAATTTGGGAAAAGAAAGCGCCAAAGTCTGGACCTGCGATCTTTCTCCGGAATATGTAAAGATAAATGCCCACTATCGCACTTAAGGAGTGAGGAATGGAAGTTAGAGTGAGGTTTGCGCCCAGTCCTACTGGGCATCTCCATATCGGGGGAGTGAGAACCGCTCTCTTTAACTGGCTTTTTACCAAGCATCATAAGGGTAAGTTCATCCTGCGCATTGAGGATACGGATAGGAAGAGGTCAACAAAAGAATCCATCGCTGATATCCTGGAGAGTATGGAGTGGCTGGGCTTAGAGTGGGATGAAGGGCCCTACTTTCAGATGGAGAGACTGGATATCTATAAGAAATACGGTGATAAACTTTTAAAGGAAGGAAAGGCCTATCTCTGTTATTGTACTCCTGAAGAACTTAAAGAGAGGAGGAGAAAGGGAGCCTATAAGTATGACGGGAGATGCCGCAATCTGACTGAGGAACAAAAGAGGGAATATATCAGACAGGGAAGGAAGCCAGCCTTGAGGCTCAGATCGCCCTCAATGGGAAAGACAATCCTGGATGATCTGGTTAGAGGTAAGATTGAGTTTGAGAATAAAGTCTTGGATGACTTCGTATTGCTCAAATCGGATGGTGTTCCCACCTATAACTTCGCCTGCATCATCGATGACGTTTTGATGAAGGTCAGCCATGTAATAAGGGGGGAGGACCATCTTTCCAATACTCCCAGGCAGGTACTGGTCTATCAAGCATTGGGCCTTGATCTACCCCAGTTTGCTCACCTCCCCATGATCCTGGGAAGCGACCATACTCTATTATCCAAGCGCCATGGAGCGGTAGCAGTCAGTCAGTATAAAGAAATGGGATACCTGCCCCGGGCTTTGATAAACTATCTTGCCCTTCTCGGTTGGGGGACGCCTGAGTCAAAACAGCTCTTTACCCAAGAGGAGTTAATTGAAAGATTCTCCTTAGAGCATGTGAGCAAGAACCCGGCGGTCTTTGATCCCAAAAAGTTAGAGTGGATGAATGGTCATTACCTTAAAAATTCTGATCCTGAAGAGATAACAGATTTAGTCATCGATTATCTAAAGAAAAAGGAACTTCTATTAGGAAAGATCGACCCAGAGAAGAAGAAATGGATAGGAAAGATCGTAGAAACAGTGGGAGAGCGCCTGAAGTATATCGGCCAAATCATAGATTATGCTGGATTTTTCTTCACTGAAAAAATAGCCTTCGATAGGAAAGCAAAAGAGAAGTTCTTGAAAAAGGAAATAAAACCCTTCCTAAAAGAAGTAAAAGAGGATTTATCCAAGATAGAGCCATTTGGGAAAAAGGGTATTGAGGAAGCGATAAGGAAGGAACTCGAAGTGTTCAAGATAAAGCCCAAGATAGGAGCCCAGGCTGTCCGAGTAGCCCTCACCGGACAGACAATAAGCCCCCCGCTCTTCGAAGTTATAGAGCTCTTAGGAAAAGAAAAAACCCTAGGACGTCTGGAGCAAGCACTCTAAAAATTTTGCTATTTTTCTTTAAATGTGTTATCATATAAAATTAAGGTATACCTTAGAATTTGTGAAAAATTTCACAAACTAATTGCGGGATTGTCTAGTGGCCCCGTAAATGACGCTTCGGCGTCAAACGGGGCAAGTAGGCCAAACTGCGGGATTGTCTAGTGGTAGGACGCCTGACTCTGGATCAGGTAGCCCAGGTTCGAATCCTGGTCCCGCAGCCATATAGGTTCGCCTGTCCCGTAGGAGTCCGACCGCCCCTGACGGACGGACGACTTTACGGGAAATCCTCCTCCCTCAGCCATCCCAGGTTCGCCTGCCCCGTTGTGAGCGAAGCGAACTTTACGGGGAATCCAGGTCCCGCAGATGGCGCGTTAGTCCAGCTGGTTTAAGACGCCGCCCTCTCAAGGCGGAGATCACGGGTTCGAATCCCGTACGCGCTACCAGTAATCTTCAAAAGGAGGTATAATTATGGGCAAAAGGATTATTTT
>JAHIPW010000061.1 GCA_018903055.1 bacterium | reverse complement strand
TTCTTATGGACCATTCTTTCCATCCTCACCGGCCACTTCTGGAGCATCTTAATCTCTTTTAAGCCCGAGGAAGTCTTTATCTTAGCAATCGATTGAATAACGGTGAACTTTCCTTTCCTGATTACCCTTATCTCCCCTTCAATTCCCTGAGGAACCAAGACCTTATGAATAACAAGAGGGGTCTCTTGAATAGTACCTAAAATATCACCTGTCCTTACCTTATCTCCCTTCTTTACTGTAGGAATGAAATCCCACTTCTTTCTTCTATTTACGGCGGGAAGGGTAATCCCCCGGGTAATGTAACTACCTGTTTTATCTCTAATAATATCCAGAGGTCTCTGGATACCATCGTATATCCCGCTCATTAATCCCGGACCCAATTCAACACTTAAAGGGGCCATGGTAGTCTCTACCGGTTCACCCGGCCCTAAGCCGCTCGTCTCCTCATAGACCTGGATGGAGGCCTTATCCTCTTTAATCTCTATGATCTCACCGATGAGACCCATCTTTCCCACTCTCACCATATCGTACATCCTGGCCTTCTCCATCCCCTCGGCAACTACTAAGGGACCAGAGACCTTGATTATTCTCGCCTCTCTCTTCATCCTATCCTCACTTTGCTCGGAATTAGTTAACAAGTTGATTAGTTGACAAGTTGATAAGTAAATAAGAACCTGCGCTACGCGCAGAATCTTGTTTCTTCGTTAATACTCAGAAATAAGTTAATACGTTAATACGAAAATACGGAAATAAGTTGACTAAACCATAAAACCATCCAACCATCCAACTATCCAACTATCCAACTGATCATTCCTCACTGGATAAAATATTGGTACCCAATGCCTTCTCAGATATCTTCTTCAGCCTCTCTCGCGCCAGGCCCAGGGCTTCCCCTCTTGCTGGAATAATAACAATATTGGAGAGTTTACCAAGTTCTATTATCAATCCCTTGATCTGGGAGGAGAGGCTCTCTGTGATGTAGATAGTACCGTAATCCCTATCTTGAACGAGGCTTCTTAATCTCTCCTCTGCTTCTTTGGCATCGATTACTGGATGGGTCTCAATTCCCAAGGGCTTGAAACCCAGGATAGCATCCTTCTCACCAATTATGGCAATCCTCATCAAGATAGGCCTCACTGCGTTCGGCAATCTTCACTGATTAGCACAGATTTGGAGCACAGATTAGCACTGATTTAATCTGTGCCCATCCGTGTAACAATTCAAAATCCGAAGGTTTTAAATGAAAGTCTCTCTCATCCGCTCCCTGATCATCTGGGCAGGAATCTCGTTTATCTTTCCTATTAATACGCTCCTTAAAAGTTTGATCTCATTCTCCTTAGCAATCAAATAAGCAATAAGTACTTCCAGGCCAGCGGTGATAAGTTTGGTTTTCTTAAGACACTCTAAGAAAAAGTTGTCACAGGAAAGTTCAAGCCCTTTTAGACCTTTTTTTTCATACCCCATAATGGCCTTGGCATAAGGAGTGAAAGAGAGCTTCCTCAAGAAAGCGTTTTCTTCTTTCTCATAGAATTCCAGGAAGAGTGCCTTGGTTAAAATTCCTTTCCCAATGAAGATTTTTAAAAAGAAATTCTTATTCCTTTTTAAAGTTTGACAGCGAAAGAATGTTTTTATATTAACAAGATCGATCTCCTTTTGAAAAAGGTTTATTACAAATTCATTTTCAGACTCTTCTGCCTTTTCGACACAGAGTCTATAGTATTCTTTATCTAAGATAATATCAATATCCTGGGGATTCTTGTTCTCTTCAAAGGCTCTGGTTGTCTCTTTCTGGATCTGGAGAAATTTTTTTGCTTCCCCTATTTTCAGGGGCTCTATGGTCCCCAGATCGATGAAGGGTAGTTCTTCCAAAGGAAGGGGTTTCTCTTTAAATTCATTCTTTAAAAAAACTTTCAGGTTATGAAAGTCGTAGCGCATCCTGAATAGGTCGGTCAACTCTTTATCCAAAGACCCTTTATCAATGAAGGAGTAGAGTCTCTTTAATTCATCATAGAGTAGGCCCTCAAAGTTGTTGACATCTTTTAGTTGTGAAACATATGGCCCGTAATCTGTCTCCTCAAGCTCGGAGAGACTCGCCTTTGCTGAGGTGGCAGCGATCATTCTCTCCATTTTTAGTTTATCGAGAAGCCGCGCTTCTAATGCCCTTGTCCTTCCCGTGATATAGGCGTATCTTGTGTCCATTCTACTTCCTTAGTGACCAGTGATCGGTGACCGGTGACCGGTAATCAGTCTTGTTTTTTGCTGCAAAACTGGTCGGCTTTTTCAATCATTGAATTTAGCATTCGGCCAAGAGAAGCATATTTTTCCAACCAAACTTTCTGCTGTTTTTGTGTTATATATCCACAATCGGCTGCTGTTTCAATCCAATGCTGTGTCTCCTGCTGTTCACCATCAGCATCAGTCAACTTGCTGATGAAGTGTTTCTTATAGTGACGTTTTGCCCAGGCCTCCGCAATCTGCGCGCCAACAGAGCGTGAAGATCGTCTGACCTGATTGGTAAGTGAAAATATCTCTTCTTTGGGAAAGAGTTTGGATGCTTGAAAAAGTTCATTCGCTAACTGACGAGCTAACTGATATACTTCTAAATCCCGAAAGCTTTTTGCATGCATATCCTTTTCCAGCCACCTTTCTTTACCGATAACCGATTACCTGATTACCGATAACTCCCAAATAATATCCTCACCAGTCGGAGTTCCAGCTCTTCCCTTTTGGAGCGAAAGAGGGATTCGAAGGAGTTATTAACCTCTATCTTTTCTCTCTTCAGGATGAATCCTCCGCTAATTCCTCTCTCCTCTTTTAAAATCTTTAATTCTTTATTTATGCTTTTAATAAAAGAAGGAGTAATTCTTTTTCTATCTTCCTTCGATATGATAATCTCTCCCGAACCAGTCTTCGCTATTTTGAGAAGCATTTTCTTAATTATATCCTGATAAGACTTTTTACCAAGCTTCTTAAGTTTTACTAAAGCCTTCCCATAGGCCTCCTCTATCAAACACTCCTTCTCTTTTAAGATTACCCTCCTTGCCTCTAAGTTAGCCGTGGTAAGGATACGGTCTCTTCTCCTTTGGGCTTCGAAAGAGGCGGCCTTTAGGATCTCCTCTTTAATGGAGGCTGCCTTTCCCCTGGCCTCCTTCAGGGTTTCACTCACTCTATCTTGAGTCTCTTTCTTGATCTTGTCTATCTCAAGTGAAAACTCTTCATCAATGCTCTCAATAATCTTCTCTAAAGGCATCTCTGACCCCTAACGGTTACATAGAAAAATTAAATATTACCCCGAGAAATCCACAGGATTTCCGGGACTAAGTCCTCGGAATCTTTCCAAGATTCCAGAGGGAAAATCAAATATCAAAATTACAGATTAAAATTTTACATTTTGCATTGTCACTTTACATTTCCCCTAGAAATCGCAAAGGCGATTTCAGGGACTTAGTCCTGGGAATGCTTTGCATTCCGCAGGGTCATTTTTGATTTTTGATATACCTCTCCAGCCATAAAACCATCAAACCATACAACGCTAACCCTTATTTTTAGAGTTTTATTCCCCGAAGCAAAAGGAAGCTGGCCAGAAGTCCCAAGACAGCATAGGTCTCAACAATAACTGCCATAACCACGGACTTCATAAAGTCTGCCGGCTGCTTGGCAGTCATGGCTACTCCCGCAGCACATACCCTACCCTGGTGAATAGCCGATAATAGACCACAGAAGGCTATGGGCAGAGTAGTGAAAAATATCTGCCAGCCTTGGTAGACAGAAATGGCGGGAACCTCCCCACCCAAGAACCCAATCTTCATGAGCACCAAGAAAAAGATCAGGAAGCCATAGAAACCCTGGGTTCCCGGAAGAACGGTTAAAACCAATAGGTTGCCAAACTTTTCTGGATCCTCACTCATCACTCCGGCAGAGGCCTGTCCGGCAAGACCTACACCAATGGCAGAACCAATCCCGGCAAATAATGCTGCCGTTGCTGCCCCAGCAATAGCAATTGCCAATCCTAACTCCATTTAACTCACCCCCCTTGCAACCGCCCATTCAGGATCCTGAGGATACTTCAGGGTCCGAAGGGCAAAAGCGCAAAATTTTAAACAAAGACGCAAAGTTTTCTCCTGCGAAATCTGCAGTTGTCTTCTTATATTTTTTACTTCCTCATTTTGCATTTTGCCCCTCGATTTCTCTTCCCTTGATCCCGAAAAGGGATCTGCGGGATCCCTTGAGGGGCGGGATACTTCGCTGAATCCTTCGAGGTATCCTGAGCGAAGCGAAGGGCACTTTGCCCCTACGGGATCCTGGAAGGG
>JAHIPW010000060.1 GCA_018903055.1 bacterium | reverse complement strand
CCCTTCCAGGATCCCGTAGGGGCAAAGTGCCCTTCGCTTCGCTCAGGATACCTCGAAGGATTCAGCGAAGTATCCCGCCCCTCAAGGGATCCCGCAGATCCCTTTTCGGGATCAAGGGAAGAGAAATCGAGGGGCAAAATGGAAAATGAGACAAGGGAGACATGGTGAATAATAGCAAAGAGGACAAGTATATAGAAAAGATAAGAGAGTTAAAAAAAGAGAGAAAGACGATTATCTTAGCCCATAACTATCAAAGGCCAGAGATACAGGACATAGCGGATCTGGTGGGTGATTCCTTAGATTTGAGCAGGAAGGCAGCAGCCACAGATGCTGAAGTTATCGTCTTCTGCGGTGTCCACTTCATGGCGGAATCAGCAGCCATCCTATCTCCAGAAAAGACGGTCCTCTTACCGGTTAGGGAGGCCGGCTGTCAGTTGGCAGATATGATTACTGTCCAGGAACTGCGTAAGAAGAAAGAAGAAAATCCTCAGGCAGCAGTAGTCTGTTATGTCAATTCCAGTGCCGAGGTGAAAGCGGAATCGGACATCTGCTGTACTTCAGCCAATGGAATTGGGGTAGTAAATTCATTAAAAGAGAATAGGATCCTCTTCGTTCCTGATGGGCATCTGGGAAGATATTTAGCGAGCAAGACAAAGAAAGAATTTATTTTCTGGAAGGGATTCTGCCCGACACACTATAATCTATTGTCTGAGGATATACTGAGAGCTAAAGAAGAACATCCCCAGGCAAAGGTCCTCGTCCATCCCGAATGCCGCCTATCAGTAATCGATTTAGCAGATGAGGCCCTCTCAACGAATGGGATATTAGAGTATGTTAAGAAGAGCGAAGCCAAGGAATTCATTATCGGCACAGAGATGGGAATAATCCATAGATTAAAGAAGGAGAATCCGAATAAAAAATTCTATCCAGCGAGTGAAAACCTCATCTGTCCCAGTATGAAACTCATTACCCTGAAAGAGATTGCTCAGTCCTTAGAAGAGATGAGATATAAGATTGAAATTCCAGAAGAGATACGTAAGAGAGCGAAGAAGAGTCTAAATAGAATGCTCGCCGTATAACCACAGAAGATAGATAAAGATTACGTTTTTGGGTTACGGTTAAGATGCCCGTTTCGTCCAAACCGGAAAACAGTTGACGGAAATCTGAAAACGGTAGTGAAATCGGAAATCTGAAATCAGAACTTTTCCGTTTTCTGTTCTCTGTTTTCTCTACTGATTTCCGTTTTCCAACAACCGATTTCTGAAGGGTGACACGGGCTTCGCCCGCCCTCCATAGTAATACTATTACGGCGGACGGGTTACCCTAACCGAATGACTTGACCGTTTTGGCGGTTGCAATGAAAGTCTCTACTGACATCTTCATTATGGGGATTCTATTGGGCTGGGGGCCCTGCCTTGCTTTCTGCGCTCCTATAGTGGTCCCTTATATCGCGGCCAGTCAGAAAGGATGGCTAAAGGGATTTAGGGCGGCTTTAATCTTCTCGGTCTCCCGAATACTACCCTATATGCTCTTAGCCCTCGTCGCCTCCTCTTTGGGCCAACTCCTGATTAGAAGATACTATGAAAGTAGAATTGGCTTAAGTATCTATCTTCTTGCTGGTTTATTCATTTTAATATTAGGAATACTTCTCATTCTGGGCAAAAACCCCCATTGGAGAATCTGCCAGATCTTAACTAAACATACCACAGGCAATAGTCTCAAGGGAATAATTTCCTTAGGCCTTTTAATCGGTTTTGCACCCTGCATTCCTCTCTTTGGGGTCTTGACCTATATCGCCTTCGTCTCCCAAAACTTCTTTCAGGGCCTCTTCTATGGTGCCTGCTTTGGAGCGGGGACCCTTCTCTCTCCTCTCTTGCTCTTTGGTCTGGTTGCAGGTGGTCTGCCTCCTCTTATTCTAAGGAAACCGGTTGTTTACAATATCTTTAGTCGTCTCTGTGGTTGCCTCTTAGTCTACTTTGGTATTCGCTTAATATCAGGAGCTGTTAGGATATAAGATGAGGAAAGTCTTAATCTTACTTCTCATCATTAGCTTTTTAGGAATTGCCGTAAACTTGGGAATTAAAGATTCCCGGGGTGAGATTTCCAGGACCGGAGCGACGCCAAAGGCAAAAGGGATTACCCCTCGTTTGGCAATGTACTGGAAGTCCTTGGGCAGGGGATTGGTACAGTGTGAGCTCTGTCCCAGAAGGTGCGTCATTCCTTTGGGAAAGAGGGGATATTGTAAGGTGCGGGAGAATAAGAATGGCAGGCTCTATACCATGGTCTGTGACCTCCCCTGTGCCGTGCATAGTGACCCCATTGAGAAGAAGCCCTTATTCCATGTCCTTCCCGGAACGAAGTCTTTTTCCATTGCTACTGCAGGATGCAACTTAGGGTGCAAATTCTGTCAGAACTGGACCATCTCTCAGTATCCTCCAGAGGAGACGGATAACTACTACCTACCCCCCAAAGATGTAGTAAAGATGGCCAAGAATAGTAATTGTCCTTCCATCGCCTATACCTATACCGAGCCCACTGTCTTCTATGAGTATATGCTGGAGACGGCAAAGTTAGCTAAGGAATCCGGGATTATGAACGTCATGCACTCTGCAGGATATATAAATGAGGTTCCCTTGAGAGAACTCTGTAAATATTTAGATGCTGCCAACATTGATTTAAAGGGATTTAGTGATGAATTCTATAAGGAACTCTGCGATGCCACCTTAGAGCCGGTCTTAAATACCCTGAAGATTTTAAAGAAAGAGGGAATTCATACTGAGATCACCAATCTCATTATCCCCACAAAGAATGATAGTCCAGAAGAGATTAGAGGGATGTGCAAATGGATTGTTGAGAATTTAGGTAAAGAGGTTCCTATCCATTTCTCTCGTTTCTGGCCCCAGTACAAGATGAGAAACCTATCCCCCACACCAGTGAAGACTTTAGAGATGGCGAAGAAGATTGCTCGGGAAGAAGGCCTGAGGTATATCTATATCGGAAATGTTCCCGGGCATGGAGGAGAGAATACCCATTGTCCTCAATGTAATAGACTTCTGATCCAGAGAGTAGGATTTCGTGTCTTGAGGAATAACCTCTCTTACGCTTTTACCGGGGATAAGATAGAAGGAAGATGTAAGTACTGTGGGGCGAAGATATCCGGCGTATGGGAGACGCAGAATCGCAGAAGATGAAACAGAAACGCAGAAAAATATTCGGTGTTTACCGAAGATTTTTGTTTCGATGAACGGGACTCAAATTCAGCGTCTCT
>JAHIPW010000059.1 GCA_018903055.1 bacterium | reverse complement strand
GCTAATCAGTTTAGTTAATCTGTGCTAATCTGTGAAGATTGCCGAACGAGAGTGAGGCTCATCTGAATATGGCAAGGTTGATCAAGATAGACCCCAATAGTCCGCAAGAAGAGACGATCAAAGAAGCGGCCAAGATAATTAAAGACGGGGGATTGGTTGCCTTTCCCACAGAGACAGTCTATGGTCTGGGGGCAGATGCCTTAAATGAAGAAGCGGTTAAGAGAATATTTGAGGTAAAGGGAAGACCCTCTCCTACTAAAGCAGAAGAAGTGATAAAAGATCTGGGGGAGAAAATTGACCTCATCCTCGATGGAAAAGATACAAAGATAGGGGTAGAATCCACGGTCTTAGATCTAACCACCTCTCCCCCCCACTATCTTAAGGGAAGGGGCGCTCAAAAGGGAAGAAATAGAAGAAGTGGTTGGGAAGGTTCTATGAACAAAACCATTCTCTTCGTCTGTACCGGAAACTCCTGTCGCAGCCCAATGGCAGCAGGCTTTTTAAAAGAGATGCTTAAGGGAAAGGGAAGGATTAGGATTGATTCCTGCGGAACAATGTTCTCTTCTTTTGGTGGACCGACTCCTCAGGCAATAAAAATAATGGAGTCCTATGGAATAGACATCTCACCCCATAAGACGAAGTCTCTCTCAAAAGATTTAATAGATGAAGCCGATCTGATATTGGTTATGGAGAAAAAACATAGAGAAAGAGTCCGGGAACTGAATCCAGATGCAAAGAATAAAACATTTCTGCTCAAAGAATTTGCTCCAGATAAGGAAAACTTGGAGATCAGAGACCCCATAGGGCTAAGTGACGAAGTCTATAGAGAGGTAGCCGAGGAGATAAAGAGTGCTTTACAAGAGGCACTGCCTAGCATCTTGGAGTATCTAAGAAAGTGAGAAAGTGAGAAAGTGAGAAATGAAAACTACAAGGGTAAAATGACGAAATCCGAAATCCGACTTTTTACTTACTACTTATTCCTTACTACCTACTACTTCCGACCGAAGGGAGGATGAGATGAGGATTGCATTAGGAAGCGACCATGGAGGGTTCTATCTAAAGGAAGAGATTAAGAAGTATCTCAAGAACTATGGTCATACCTACATCGACCTTGGGACGGAGAGCGCAGAATCCGTTGACTATCCAGACTTTGGCTATAAAGTGGCAGAGGCCGTGGCCAGCGGTAAATGCAATCGGGGGATCGTGATCTGTAGAACCGGGATCGGGGTATCAATAACTGCCAATAAGATTCCGGGAATAAGGGCTGCCCAATGCCATGACCTCTTTACCACTAAGATGGCCCGGGAGCATCTGGATGCCAATGTCTTGGCCTTAGGGGCAGATGTTGTTGAGAAGGAGTTAGCGAGGGAGATGGTAAAACTATTCTTGCTAACTAAGTTCTCTGGTGGTCGCCACGCAAGGAGACTGGAGAAACTCCTTGAGATTGAAGAGAAATATTTGAAAACACCGGAACTGAAATAAGTGTAACAAAGGAAAAAGGGGAAAGGGGGAAGATGGGAAATTCCTTAACTTCTTATTTTGAACGAAGTGAGAAACAAGGTTCTCCGATGAAATCGGAGGTTCTTATTTTTTAAAAATTTGAAGTAATTTTTTCCCTTTTTCTCTATTTTCCATTTTTCCTTCCTTACACCAATTGGAAAAAGGAAATCGGTATCAATGAAAGTAAGAACCTTTCGAGGGGGAGTCCATCCCCCAGAAAAAAAGATTACTTCCCAGAAACCCATCCAGGAATTACTTCTTCCCAAAAAGGTGGTCATTCCTTTATCCCAGCATCCCGGCGCTCCTGCCAAACCAATGGTCAAGGTAGGAGACAGAGTAAGGACCGGACAAAAAATTGGAGAAGCCCAGGGCCACATCTCTTCTAACATCCATGCTTCTATTTCAGGGAAGATAACCTCTATTGAAAATCATCCCCACCCTTTAGGTTCTCCCAGTTTAGCCATTACTATTGAATCCGACGAAAGAGATGAATATCACCCGAGCGTTAAACATAATAATGATTACTTCAAGCTCCATCCCAATGAGATAAGAGAAATTGTGAGAGAGGCGGGCATCGTTGGTCTGGGGGGAGCAGCCCTTCCCACTCATGTTAAGCTCTCCCCTCCAGAGGATAAATGGATAGATACCGTCATATTAAATGGATGTGAATGCGAGCCCTATCTCACTTGCGATCATAGGTTAATGATTGAGAAGACCTATGAGATTATTGAGGGATTGAAGTTCATTGCTAGGACCCTGGAGGTTACCTCCTGCTACATTGGAATTGAAAAGAATAAGAGGGATGCTATAAGAGCAATGAAGGATGAGATTCGCAATGAAGCGAACATGGAGGTTGTTCCTCTAAGAACAAAGTATCCTCAAGGGTCAGAGAAGCAATTAATAAAGGCCATTTTAAATAGAGAAGTCCCTTCTGGAGGACTCCCCCTGGACGTTGGGGTGGTAGTTCAGAATGTGGGGACCGCTTTGGCAATAAGTGAGGCGGTGAAGAAGGGAAGACCCCTGATCGAGAGGGTAGTTACGGTCACTGGCAGAGGAATTAAAAATCCTGCTAATCTGAAAGTAAGGATTGGTACTCTATTTCAAGATTTGATCGACTACTGTGGAGGATTTAAGGGGAGACCGGGCAAGATAATCATGGGCGGACCCTT
>JAHIPW010000009.1 GCA_018903055.1 bacterium | reverse complement strand
CTTTTAAAGTCTTTGGATCGGTAATGGCAATATATTCTAATGTTATTAACCTTTCTCTCTTTATCAACTCCTTCATCTTTCTAATAATTTTATCGCTATCTCTCTCCCCTTTCTTTATCAGTTCTTCTGCTAACTTCAGAGATTTATAGAGAATAGGGGCTACTTTTCTCTCATCCTTTTTGAGATAGACGTTCCGGGAACTTGTGGCCAGGCCATCCTTCTCCCTTATAGTGGGTAAGACGACAATCTCAACATCCATATCGAGATCCTCTACCATTTTCTTAATGACCACTGTCTGCTGGAAATCCTTCTGGCCGAAGTATGCCTTATGGGGCTTTACAGCATGAAATAACTTAGCCACTACCGTAGCCACTCCCCTGAAGTGTCCTGGCCGTGAGGCCCCTTCTAAGATGGAACCAATCTCCCCTACATCTACATGAGTGCGAAATCCTTTGGGATACATTTCCTCTACTTCGGGAGAAAAAATGACATCAACCCCGATCTTCCCTGCCAATTTAAGGTCGCGCTTTAAATCTCGAGGATAACTTCTAAAATCCTCCTCTGGTCCGAACTGAGTAGGATTGACGAAGATGGAGACAACCAATAAATCGCTTTTTCTTCTTGCTTCCCTCATCAGGCTCAAGTGCCCTTCATGAAAATAACCCATAGTAGGAACGAGACCAATAATCTCTCCCTTCTCTCTCGCCCTGTCGGCTATCCTCTGTATCTCTTTAATTGTCTTGATTATCTGCATAAATCACTCTGCTCAAGGGGAACAAGGGCAACAAGGGATACAAGGGTGACAAGGGTTAAACCCCTGCTACCCCTGCAACCCCTGTCACTCCTGCTCCCCCCTGAATTTTCTTAGTTCCTCTTCCTTTATCTTAAAGGAGTGTTCTTGAGAAGGAAACTCTCCCCTCTCTACCTCTTCCTTGAATTTAACAAAGGCTTCTCTTAAAATCTTTCTTAAATCGGCATACTGCTTGACAAACTTGGGAACAAATCTATCGAATAAGCCCAAGAGGTCATGGGTTACCAGAACCTGACCATCGCAGCAGGGACCGGCACCGATGCCAATGGTAGGAACTTTAACCTTTTCGGTAATCATCTTTGCTACCTCAGCAGGAACACATTCTAAAACGATAGAAAATACTCCTGCTTCTTCTAAGGCCTGGGCATCCTCAATTAATTTTTTAACTTGCGGAGCGGTCTTTCCCTGAACCTTGAATCCCCCCAACTTATGGACCGATTGGGGAGTGAGACCGATATGGCCCATAACCGGGATCTTAACATCAACAATGGCTTTTATAATCCCTGCTGTCTCCTTTCCCCCCTCTGTTTTCACTGCCTGGGCCCCGGCTTCCTTAATTAGTCTTCCCGCATTCCTGATGGCTTCTTCTTTAGTCACTTCATAGGATAAGAAAGGCATATCCGTCACCAAGAGAGGGTTCTTATTCCCCCTGGCCACAGCCTGGGTATACCTTATCATATCCTCCATAGTTACCGGCAGGGTATCCTCATATCCCAGGACAACCATACCTAAGGAATCACCTACCAGGAGAATATCGATTCCTACCTCATTCATAATTAAGGCCGTGGGATAGTCGTAGCAAGTGAGCATCACAATCTTCTTTCCTTCCTCTTTCATCTCCTTTAACTTTGTAATTGTCATCTTCTCCATTGTAAAGCCTCCTTAAAACAAAAAACCTTCCGCATTGAAACGGAAGGCTATTTTCATGCCCCAAGCTGCAGGCTACAGGCTTCAAAAGGCTTGTGGCTTGAGGCTTGCAACTTGTTTCTCTTCCGTCCCAGTCCGTCCAAAGCCGGATCCAAGCGGCACAACTAATAATATCACACTTTTATATCAAATGCAAATTGCAACCGCAAAGGCGCAAAATGGAACTGAAAGACGCAAAAAAAGAATACGAATAATCGCAAATAACCAACGTAAAAATCTCTACCAGAAAGCGAAGTCTAGGTGGGAAAGACTACCTAAGATAATTTCTTGACCTTTTTAGTTCTCTTCAGGTTTGCCAAAAGTTCTAAGATAGATTTTCTTTTCGTGGGGTGGATAAAATTTGGTTCCAGTTCCATTAAAGGAATAAGGACGAAGGCCCTCTTATGCATCTCGGGATGGGGAATGACTAAATCTTTGGTCTTCAACTTTAGATTATTATAGAAAAGGATATCTAAATCAATGGTTCTCGGTCCCCATTTAAGAAAGGCTTTTTTTCTCTTTAACTGCTTTTCAATCTCTTTCAGAACGGCCAGCAGTTGCCGGGGGGTCAAATTAGTCTCTGCTTTTAAGACCGCGTTCACAAACCAGTCCTGTTTGACATATCCTACTGGCTCTGTTTCATATAATGAGGAGACCTTCAATATCTTGACATCTTTTTTCTCACCCAGTAACTTAATGGCTCTTCTTATATTTGCTTTCTTTCTTCCCAAGTTGGAACCTAGACCGATATAAGCAATAGCCACCTAACCCTCCCTTCGGTCGGGAAGTTAAAATGAAAAAGTAAAGGGTTATGGTTAGGGTCAGGTTGTTAGTTTAGCCCCTCGGATCCTGCCCATTCGGGTTCTCGTCCCGAGACCCCTCAGGGTCGAGGGAAAGATCCTCGGGATCT
>JAHIPW010000058.1 GCA_018903055.1 bacterium | reverse complement strand
TGAAGGGGAGATAAGGGTAATCAGGAAAGGAAAGTTCACCGTTATTCAATCGATTGCTAAGATAAAGACTTCCTCGGGCTTAAAAGAGATTAAGATGCTCCAGAAGTGGCCGGTGAGGATGGAAAGAATGGTCCATAAGAAGCTTCCCCCAGAGGTCCCCTTAGTTACTGGTCAGAGAGTAATCGATACCTTCTTTCCCGTGGCTAAAGGAGGGACGGCCTGCATTCCGGGGCCCTTCGGAAGTGGAAAGACGGTAATCCTCCATTGCATTGCTGCCTGGGCAGATGCAGATATTATCGTTTATGTTGGATGCGGCGAGCGTGGAAATGAGATGACCGACGTTCTATTAGAGTTCCCCAGATTGAAGGATCCCAAGACAGGAAGGCCCTTGATTGAAAGGACGATTATGATCGCCAATACCTCCAATATGCCGGTTGCGGCCAGGGAGGCCTCAATATATACCGGGATCACCATTGCCGAGTACTATCGGGATATGGGATATAATGTTGCCGTAATGGCTGACTCCACATCGAGATGGGCAGAGGCCCTGAGAGAAATAAGTGGAAGATTAGAAGAGATGCCCGGTGAAGAGGGTTATCCCGCCTACCTGGGAACCAGAATCGCCGAGTTCTATGAGCGAGCAGGAAGGGTGATCTGTCAGGGAACGAAGAACCGAGAGGGGACACTCTCCGTAATGGGCGCTGTTTCCCCACCAGGAGGGGACCTGTCAGATCCTGTGGTTCAGGCAACGCTAAGGACGGTGAAGGTCTTCTGGGCCTTAGAGGATAGGCTGGCTTATATGAGGCATTTCCCAGCCATAAACTGGCTCGATAGTTATTCCTTATACCTTGATAATGTAGAGGATTATCTGGGAAGGGAGGTCGCCAGTGACTGGATGAAGTTGAGGAATATCGCCATGAACATCTTACAGGAAGAGGACTCCTTACAGGAGATTGTGAGATTAGTGGGACGAGAGGCCCTCTCTCATAGAGAACAGTTAGTCTTGGAGACCGCCAAGTCCATCAGGGAGGATTACCTTATGCAGGATGCCTTCCATGAGGTAGATGTCTATGCCCCATTGGCAAAGCAGTATCGCATGCTAAAGGCGATCTTAGAGTTCCACCGCTCCTCTAAACATGCCCTGGAGAAGGAAGTACCCTTAGAGAAGTTACTCACCTTGAAGGTTAAAGAGAAAATTGACCGGATGAAGTATATAGAGAAGAAAAATATGAAGGAATTTGATAGCATTGAGAGAGAAATAAAGAGAGAAATAGATAATCTAGTAACTGAGAAATAGTTGCCTCAGGCGACAGGCTGCAGGCTTCAAGCTTGTAGCTTGTGACTTGAGACTTGAAGCGGAGAATATTATGGTTAAAGAATATCTAACCGTATCCCATATCGCTGGTCCTCTAATTCTGGTAGAAGAAACGAGCGGAATTAAGTATGGTGAGATTGCAGAGATTGAACTGGCTACCAAAGAGGTGAGAAGGGGAAAGGTGTTGGAGGTCACTGGTGATAAGGCCTTAGTTCAACTATTTGAAGGGACAACGGGACTCAATGTCTATCAGTCAAGAGTGAGGTTTTTAGGGAAGGGAATTGAACTCGGTGTTTCCACAGACCTATTGGGAAGGATATTTGACGGGCTGGGAAGACCCATAGATGGTGGACCGAAGATTATCCCAGAAAAAAGGATAGATATCAATGGTAACCCCATCAATCCTACGGCAAGAGACTATCCCACAGAGTTCATCCAGACCGGAATCTCTGCCATAGACGGTATGAATACCTTAGTAAGGGGTCAGAAACTTCCCATCTTCTCTGGAGCAGGGCTTCCCCATCCCCAGATCGCTGCCCAGATTGCCAGGCAAGCAAAAGTCTTGGGGAAGGAAGAGAAGTTTGCAGTGGTCTTCGCTGCCATGGGCATTACCTTTGAAGAAGCGAACTACTTCATCACCGACTTCCGGAGGACCGGAGCCATTGAGAGGGCAGTCTTATTCGTTAACTTAGCAGATGACCCGGCCATCGAGAGGCTTGCCACTCCCCGGATGGCATTGACTGCTGCCGAGTATCTTGCCTTTGAGAAGGATATGCATGTTTTGGTGATATTGACCGATATGACCAATTATGCCAATGCCCTAAGAGAGATATCTGCGGCGCGTAAGGAGGTCCCGGGAAGAAGGGGATATCCGGGGTATATGTATACCGATCTATCCACCATATATGAGAGGGCGGGTAGGATTAGGGGAAAGGAGGGTTCCATTACTCAGATACCCATACTCACTATGCCCGAGGATGATAAGACCCATCCCATTCCCGATTTGACTGGTTATATTACAGAGGGGCAGATTATTCTCTCTCGACCATTACATAGAAAGGGAATCTATCCTCCTATAGATGTCCTTCCTTCGTTATCGAGATTGAAGGAGAAGGGGATTGGAAAGGATAAAACGAGAGAGGACCATGGGGATGTCACCAATCAGCTATTCGCCTGTTATGCCCGGGGAAAAGAAGCCAAGGAGCTGGCCATCATTCTTGGTGAAGCAGCTTTGACAGAATTGGATAAGATATACGCTAAGTTCAGCGATAGGTTTGAGGGGGAGTTTGTTGCTCAGGGTGAGGAGGAGAATAGAAGTATAGAAGAGACCTTAGACTTCGGCTGGAAGTTACTCACTATGATTCCTACCAGTGACCTGAAGAGAATAAGAGACGAATTCATCAAGAAATACTTGAAACAGAGTGACCAGTAACAATTGGTTTACGGTTAACGGTTTACGGTGTACGGTTTTTACCGTAAACGGTAAACAGCGAAGCGGGTAAACGGTTAACCTTAACTACACTGATAACCGATCACCTATTACCCTAAGCGGAGTGAGAGATGCGTCTTTCCGTTAGTCCTACCCGGATGGAGTTATTGAGACTGAAGAAAAGGGTTCTCCTTGCCCAGCGAGGCCATCGGCTCCTTAAGAATAAGCAGGATGAACTGATAAGGCAATTCATGCCCTTAGTCAAAGAGGTGATAGGCTTAAGGAAAGAGGTAGAAGAGGGCTTGAAAAAGGCATTTCAGAGCTTCGTTACTGCTCGGATGCTTATATCCCCTGAGTTCATTGAAGAGGCCTTGATGTGGCCTGGAGAGAGAATAACTCTCGAAGTCTCTTATAAATATATTGTAGGTGTTAAAGTTCCAGAATATGAGATTAAGAAAGAAGGAGATATTCATAATTATGGATTAGCATCTACCTCATCCGAGTTGGATATTGCTTTGAAAGCCTACTCTGACTTGTCACCTTCTTTAGTCAAATTGGCCTCTTTAGAAAAGACCTTAGAACTCTTAGCCGCTGAGATAGAAAGAACAAGAAGAAGGGTAAATGC
>JAHIPW010000057.1 GCA_018903055.1 bacterium | reverse complement strand
TGAGAAATGATCCATTTCCTGATTATACTTAAAGATTATATTGTTGAACTACTGCCCGTCTTAGCCATTGGATTCTTCTTAAGCGGCATCATTCATGAATTCCTTCCCACCTCCTGGGTGGAGAGGCACCTGGGAGGAAAGGGGATGAAGCCCCTTCTTTATGCCACTATTTCCGGGGCACTTCTTCCCCTGTGCTGCTTTGGCGCTCTACCGGTGGCCATTAGTTTCTTCAAAAAAGGGGCACGCCTCGGGCCAGTTTTAGCTTTTCTTGTCGCTACTCCCGCTACCTCAGCCACTGCCATTCTGGTCACCTATCGCCTCTTAGGATTAAACTTCACCCTTTTCTTATCTCTTTCTGTTATCTTAATCGGTTTAACTCTTGGCCTAATGGGAAACCTTTTTAGACTCTCCCCTAGTCCTCACCTCCTCCATGAGGAGGATCCGGTCTGCGGGATGTGCGTGGATAGAAAAAAGGGATTAAGCACGGAGTATGAAGGTCGGACTTACTACTTCTGCTCCCCCCATTGCCAGGAGATCTTTGAAAAGGAGCCCCAGAAGTATGTGGGAGAGAGTAGACATAGAAAAGGTGTCAGAGAGAGAGTAAGGTCTGCCTTTAAATTCGGCTTCTGGGACTTATTAAAAGAGATCGGCCCAGAGTTAGCCCTGGGTCTAGTCCTGGCCGCCCTTATTATGGTTGTCACTCCCGTAGGAAGGTTAATCGGAAATTACCTGAGCGGAGGATTTGGCTATCTCTTTGCCCTTCCCTTTGGATTGGCTATGTACATCTGCTCTACAGCGAGCGTTCCCTTAGTTCACGCCTTCTTAACCCAGGGGATGAATATTGGGGCCGGATTGGTACTACTCATTGTAGGGCCGGTCACCAGTTTCGGCACCATCTTGGTTGTCAGAAAAGAGTTTGGTACAAGAATCTTATTCCTCTATCTATTCGTCATCTGTGCCCTATCATTACTTTTGGGCTATGCTTTCTCCCAGATTAGCTAATTTGTCAGTTAGGCATTTAAGATGAAAGAACGAGTAGTTGTCGCTATGAGTGGTGGGGTGGATTCATCAGTTACTGCCGCTCTTCTTAAAAGAGAAGGCTATGAGGTTATTGGAGTGACTATGCAGATCTGGCCTTCAAAAAAAGAAGATGAAGAGGCAGAGAGGTTTGGTGGCTGTTGTGGTCTTTCGGCAGTGGAGGATGCCAAGAGGGTAGCCCATAGATTAGGTATTCCTCATTATGTATTAAATTTCAAAGAGATTTTTGAAAAGAAAGTAATCGCTAGCTTCTGTAGCGAATATAAGGAAGGAAGAACTCCTAACCCCTGCATAAGGTGCAACCAGTATATAAAATTTGGCGCCCTCCTAAAGAAAACAAAGGAGTTAGATGCCGACTATATTGCTACCGGCCACTACGCAAGAATAGAGTATAGTGAGAAAAAGAAGAGATACTTCTTGAGGAAAGGGATTGATTCGAAGAAGGATCAGTCCTACGTCCTCTATGTCATGACCCAAGAGCAACTCAAACATACCCTGATGCCCCTGGGCACTCTTACCAAGGAGAAGGTAAGAAAGATAGCCCGAGAGTTAAATCTACCCGTAGCCAACAAACCAGAGAGCCAGGAAATCTGCTTCATTCCTAACACGGATTATCACGGATTCCTGAAAACACGGATAGGCACGGATAGTCTGAAGGAAGGGTCGATTGTGGATAAGAAAGGGAAGGTCTTGGGGAGGCATAAGGGGATTGTCTTCTATACCATTGGACAGAGGAGGGGATTGGGAATAGCTGCCGATAGACCCTTATATGTTATTGCCATCGATAAAGATAAAAATGTGCTTATGGTAGGAGGCGAAAAAGAGATTCTCCAGGATAGACTGATAGCAGGAAGTGTCAACTGGATTGCCTTTGATAAATTAAAAAAGCCCATAAGAGTAAAAGCAAAGATAAGGTATCGACATAGAGAAGCAGAGGCAAAAGTTACCCCTTTTGGTGGCAACAGAGTAGAAGTAAGATTTAAAAGACCTCAACGGGCAATCACTCCAGGCCAAGCAGTAGTCTTCTATAATAAGGATTTACTTATTGGAGGAGGAACAATAATATAAATTCAAAATTTAAAATGCAAAATGCAAAATTCAAAATGAAAACTAATAAAAACTTAGCAGAAAAGATCTTAGAATTAAAAAAGAAACGAAATGCTATAATCTTAGCGCATAATTATCAGATAGGCGAAGTGCAGGATGTCGCTGATTATCTGGGGGATTCTTTAGGATTAAGTCGCCAGGCCGCCAAGACAGATGCCGAGGTAATCGTCTTCTGCGGGGTTCACTTTATGGCCGAGACCGCGGCCATCCTCTGTCCGGACAAGATAGTGCTCATGCCCGATATAAGTGCCGGATGTCCCATGGCAGATATGATTGATAAAGAAAGGTTAAAGGCCCTGAAGAGGAAGCATCCCAAAGCGACAGTGGTGAGTTATGTCAATACCCCGGCAGAGGTAAAGGCAGAGAGTGACATTTGCTGCACCTCAGCCAATGCCGTTAAACTTATAAAATCACTGAAGTCTCAAGAGATTATCTTCACTCCGGATAAATACTTAGCTCATTATATAACCACAAAGACTGATAAGAGAATCATTCCCTGGGATGGTTTCTGCCCTACCCATATTAGGATTCTACCTGAAGATATAAAAAAGCAGAAGAAAAAATATCCTAAAGCTCTGGTTTTAGTCCATCCCGAATGCACCCCAGAGGTAATAAGGCTATCGGATAGAGCGCTTTCCACAGAAGGGATGTGTAAATACGCCAAAGAATCTAACACTTCTCAAATAATTGTGGGGACAGAGATTGGACTACTCCATAGATTAAGAAAAGAAAATCCTGGTAAGAAGTTCTATCCCGCCTCGGAATTGGCCATCTGTCCCAGCATGAAACTAACTACCTTAGAGAAAGTATTATGGTCTCTGGAGGATATGAAAGAACAGGTAATAGTCCCAGAAGAGATACGGATCAAGGCAAAGAAGGCCATCGATAGGATGTTGGAAATTTCATAGGAAATTAAGAAGAGGCTGTTGGTAGGAAAAATCTATCAGCAGCCTCTTTTGTTTGCCCCGTTAGAAGTAGGTCGCCTGTGGCGATCGCCGCCGCTAAATATGGGGGGACTTCTAACGGGGTTTGCTTTCTTTTCGAAATTATGATAAACTTATGAAGAATCCATCGATGAGGTCTCCGACCTGGAAGGTCTCTGCCCCAGAAGGATGCTAAATGGATTTCGCTAAGTCAAAGGGATTTAAAAGAGTCTTAAACGATTTGAAAAGGGGGTGTTTTATTTGCCTGAAGTTAAGGGCTTGATTGGCATTAGACCAAAAGATAATGATATTGCTAAAGAGTTTGCTGCTCCGCCGTATGATGTTATAACCTACGGCACTAAACTCCAAACTGTTCTTTCTTCAAGAAAAAACCTCGTACATATCCATTTACGTCCCAAAGAAGAAGGTGAAGAGATCTACAATAATGCCAAGAAAGCTCTTAAGAAATTTAGAGATGAAGGTATATTAATTGAAGATAACGAGCCATGTTATTATATCTATGAGCAAGAATGGGAAGGTGGTGAGCGTATAGGCGTAATCTGCGCTGTAGAGGTTTCTGATTATCAGGAAGGAAAGATCATCAGGCATGAAAAAACTTTTGACGATAAGGTCACTGACAGATTAAATCTGAGAAAAGCTACTGGTTACCAGATGGGCAATATCTTGGGAGTTGTTGAGGATAAAAGTGGTGAGTTATTAACCCTACTAAACAATATTGCTTCTTCTCAACAGCCAATATTCAATTTTGTTTGTAATTTTGAGGGTAGCTCTGATATGGAAGGTAGCATCAATAAGATTTATCGGGTTCCCCAGGCCTCAGAAGAAGGTAAAAAGATACCTAATTTGTTATTAAATGAAAATATCTATATTGCAGACGGTCATCATAGGTATCATGCCTCATTGAAATTAGGCCAGAAATTTACTATGATGTATATTTCTCCTTCAGGAAGTGCAAAGATTCAGCCTTATGGTAGAGTTATCGGCAATGTCGATGAAGAGAAACTGGCAAATTTGCCCCATGCTATTTCTAATGATTTCGATATTAAAGGACACGATAAATTTGAAGTTCCCGAAAAGCACAGTTTTATTTTTTATTTTAAAGACAAAATATTAAAGATAACTATAAAGCCAGAGGTGCTTGAAGAAGCCAAAAATAATCCGCTGAAAATGTTAGATGCTTCAATATTACAAAACAGAATATTATTCCCTTATCTCGGGTTAAGCACTGAGAATATTAAAGATAAAAGGTACTTTGATTATTTTCCTGGCAACCAGGTTGGATTAGCGCGGATGAAAGAATTAGTTGATAAGGGCGACAAATACCAGTTTGCCGTTTCATTAGCAGCAGTTGATTTTAATGAGCTAAAAGCGGTAGCCGATAAAGGTATAGAAGACCCACAAATAGTAATGCCGCAAAAGTCAACATATTTCTGGCCGAAACTATTGAGTGGGATTATATTGTATAAGTTTGAATTGAAATGAAAATACT
>JAHIPW010000056.1 GCA_018903055.1 bacterium | reverse complement strand
TGGCCATTATTTCCTCCTCAAATTACTTCACGGATTAGCAAGGAAAACAGCTGAAGGTTACTAGCAGTTACTAAGGGTTACTAAACAGTTACTAACAGTTACAGCAACCGATAGTAACAGCGCCAGCCTCTTCGGCTGGTCCGCCGATGAGGCGGAAAGCGTAGTAACCAATAGTAACAGTTCCGCATTGGCGGAACGTAGTAACATTGTCCTCCTTACTTACCCCTATTCTAATATCGCTCCTTTATCCGCTGAACTGACCATCCGGGCATATCTTGCCAAATAGCCCTTCTTAATCTTGGGCTCCGGAGCCTTCCATTTGGAAAGCCTCTCTTTTATTTCTTCTTCACTTAGTTCGATATCTATCTTTTTATTGGGGATATCGATACTTATTATATCTCCATCTTTGACTATGGCTATTGGTCCTCCTTTAACTGCCTCTGGTGAGATATGGCCGATACAGGGACCCCTGGTTCCACCTGAGAACCTTCCATCCGTAATGAGGGCCACGTCTTTCTCCAGACCCATACCGCAGACAACAGAGGTAGGAGTAAGCATCTCTCTCATCCCCGGACCTCCTTTAGGACCCTCATACCTTATGACAATTACCTCTCCCTTCTTTATTCTTCCTCCTAAGATGGCCTCCACCGCTTCTTCTTCAGAATCGAAGACTCTCGCCGGACCTTTATGTTTAAGCATTTCCTTAGAGACAGCGATCTGTTTAACTACTCCGCCATCTGGAGCCAGGTTTCCTCTTAAAATGGCGATTCCCCCCTCCTTATGAAGGGGATTTTTAAGGAAACGAATAACCTCTTTTCTCTCTATCTTCGCTTCTTTGATATTCTCTCCTATTTTATTTCCAGTGACTGTCAACTCATTGAGGTTTAAAAGATCTTTCTTTGCTAATTCATTCATTAGTGCTGGAATCCCGCCCGCCTCATCTAAGTCCTGCATATGATATTTTCCACTGGGAGCAATATCACATAAGTGGGGAGTACGGGAACTAACCTCATTAAAGAGTTCTAAATCTAATTCTATTCCGCACTCATTTGCAATGGCCGGAAGGTGCAAGACAGTATTTGAAGAACAGCCCAGGGCCATATCAACAGTAATGGCATTCTCAAAAGCTTTCTTGGTCATTATCTGTAAAGGCTTGATATCTTTTTTAACCAATTCTATAATCTGCTTTCCAGCAAGTCTCGCTAATTCTTTTCTCTTATCAGAGACGGCCAGGATGGTTCCATTTCCGGGAAGAGCCATCCCTAAGGCCTCAGAGAGGCAGTTCATAGAATTGGCAGTGAATATTCCCGCGCAACATCCCTCTCCCGGACAGGCAACGTCTTCCAACTCTTTTAGCTCTTTCTCTGTCATCTCGCCGATAGCAACCTTACCTACTCCTTCAAAGACATTTATTAGATCTACATCCTTTCCCTTATACTTGCCAGCGAGCATCGGGCCACCGGAGACGATTATAGAAGGAATGTTGAGTCGCGCGGCGGCCATGAGCATCCCGGGAGTAATCTTATCGCAGTTGGTAAGTAGTACTAATCCATCAAAAGGATGAGCAATGGCCATACTCTCCACAGAATCAGCGATGAGTTCCCGAGAGGCTAAAGAGTATTTCATCCCCGGATGGTTCATGGCGATACCATCGCAGATTCCGATGGTCCCAAACTCTATGGGTGTTCCTCCGGCTTCCTTTATTCCCTTCTTTATCTCCTTAGCTAATCTATCGAGATGGATGTGGCCAGGAATAATCTCATTGGCTGAATTGGCGATGCCGATAATGGGTTTGGCGATATCTTCATCCTTCAGGCCCAGGGCCTTCATAAGGGACCGGTGAGGCGCTTTCTTATATCCCTTCTTCATAATATCGCTTCTCATTATCGAGCTCCTTAATTAGAGTAATTATTTAGTATAGCGTATAACTTTTGCTATGTCAAATTTTATTAACTAAAAGATTACAGTGATGGAAAAAAGGAGATTCAGGATGCGCTACGCTGGCATCCTAGAGAGCATAAATAATTAAGCATTGGCAGTGATGTTGAAGGTACAAAATCCCTCAATCCCATTGGAGATTTTATCACTATAATCATTCGAGAATCACTGTCATCAGAGGTCTTAAAAACCTGCGACCTGCAGTTTGTGGCCTGAAGCCTGTAGCCTGCCGCCCGAAATTTACTTCGGGCGAGCCTCGCCCTTTAGGGGCGGGAGGCCTGTAACCCCTCACTTTCCCACTGGTGCTCGAACGTAGATAGGTCTCAAGGTTGGGAGTTCACTCTTTTTGCTTCTCTTTTCAGCCAGAGGCTGATCCGCCTTTGGCGGAAACTTCTTCAATCCTAACTCAGCGATGGATGAAGCATTCGGTAATCTTCTTGATTTAGAAATAAAAATCGCCTTTTTTCCTAATCTCTTCTTAATCAACTCTCCACAGATCTCAATCCCATCTCCGAGAAATACGACTTTGGACTTTGGACTTCGGACTTTGGACTTTACTTTTTTTAACAATTCACCCAGTTCACAAGCCATATACTTAGTGAGTCTTTTTCCATTCTTATACAAAGCACAATAGACCTCTCCCTTTCTAGCATCTAAGATAGGGCAGATTAAATCCTTACAATGGGAGAGATTAAAGGCCAATCCATCCAAGGTTGGTATTCCAACGATAGGGATATCTAATCCCTGGGCCAATCCTTTGGCAGTGGCAATCCCAATGCGTAGGCCAGTAAAGGAACCGGGGCCTAAAGAGACAGCGATTCCATTCAAATCTTTAATAGTCAAAGAGGCATCCTTCAGTATCCTATCTATAGCAGGCATCAATCTTGAGGAATGGGTCTCCCTGAGATTTAAAGTATACTCTGCAATCAATCGCTCCTCATCCATCAGAGCAATAGAACCAGTCATGGTTGAGGTCTCAATGCCAAGTATTGTCATATCGTTTACCGTTTACCCGTTCCTCACTTTGTTCGTCACTGTTTACTGTTTACGGTAAAAAAACCGTAAACCGTCAACCGTAAACCTTTTTTATTATATTTTGGTAATGCTTCCCCTTTGGAACAAGCTCTATCTTTCTTCTGTTCTCACCAATAATTTCCAGATTTATAATTAAGACCTCTCTGGGTAAAAGTTTTCTTATCTTATCTGCCCACTCAATGATGGCCACTCCCTCTCCATAGAAATATTCTTCATAGCCTAGATTAAAAATCTCCTTAATGTTATCTATCCTGTAAAGGTCAATATGATAAATGGGGATTCTTCCTTTATGCTCCTTAATCAAAGTAAAGGAAGGACTGGTTACATAATCTTTTCTCTTTACTCCTAAACCCCTTGCCAGACCTTGAGTCAGAGTGGTCTTCCCGCTCCCTAACCTCCCGATCAGAGCAACAACATCCCCCGCCTGCAATAACTTCCCTATTCTTTTCCCTAAATTTATTGTCTCTGTAGCACTCTTTGTTTCTATCATTATTCTATCCCACTATCTACGGTAATTTGCGCTTTAATCTGCAGTTATCTACGTTAAGTATTCGCGATAATTCGCATCTCTTGATTCGCGATCATCTGCGTTAACTATTCGTGTAGATTCGCATCTTTTTTCTCTGCGTCTTTCAGTTCTATTTAGCGCTTTGGCGGTTGCAATCTGCGTCTCAGGCTTCTCCCTTGGCAATGGCCCTCACCACATCCGCCTTCCCTACAATGCCCACCATCTTGTCCTTCTCCATCACAGGTAGAAGATACTTTCTCTCCGTGGACATTAGAGTTGCGATATCCTCGATATAGGTATCTGGTTTTATGGTGATTACCTCTTTGGTCATGATTTGGGAGACCTTCTGTCCTAAGATCCTGCCCATCTCCTCTTCGAACCTCTTGGGGCTCTCCAGATAGATTACTCCTTCCAAAAGTTGGACCACGGTAGGGATATGGACCTTCTTATCCCTGATGATTAAGTCCGCCTCAGTCACAATTCCTTTCAATCTATCATTCTCATCCACTACCGGCGCTCCACTTATCCTGTGCGCTACCAGAAATTTTGCCACCTCCTTTACCGTCATATCCTCTTTCACTGTCAATACTTCCCTGGTCATAATGTCCTTCGCTTGCACTACCATTTCAACACCCCCTTTAACAAAATTTAAATTTCAAAATGCAAAATGCAAAATTAAAAAGTAGAGAATAAGAAAATACGAAATGTGTTATGCGGAAAGCGAAAAGCGTTAAGCAGTGAAGAATTTGAGTAATAAGATTGAAAGTTTTGAGGATCTTGAAATCTGAAAACTTGCCCACCCAAAAGCCAAAAAACGCTTAACTCTTAACGCTTAACGTTCTTATCAACTTATCAACTTATTTACTTATTTACTTATTAGCCTCTTACTTGTTACTTGTTACTTGTTACTTTTTACTTGCTTGAAAGATTGGGGTAGTTTCTCCAAGACATCGGATGCAATAAGGGGTTCCTCTCCCTTCTCCTGGGCAGCCAGATCCCCTGCCAGACCATGGAGATAGACTCCCATCTTCGCTGCCTCTAGGGGTTCTCTTCTCTGGGCTAAGAAGGAACCAATCATCCCTGTTAAAACATCCCCTACACCAGCAGAGGCCATTCCCGGATTCCCTGTGGGATTGATACAGATATTCCCTTTTGGATCAGAAATGACCGTCCTTGCTCCTTTCAAGACAACAATCACCTTATATTTCTTGGCAAAGTCGCCTGCTACCTTTATTCTATTCTCCTGCACCTCTTTTGCTTTTTTACCTATGAGCCTCGCCATCTCGCCGGGATGGGGGGTAATGATTCTGGATCCTGGATGCTGGATCCTGGATTGTAGGATAGAAAGGTGACCTACGAGGGCATTGAGAGCGTCGGCGTCAATGACCATGGGGAGAGAAATCTTTTTTATTAGATTCCTTATCAACTGTTTAGTCTCTTTATTAGCAGATAGCCCAGGACCAAGGGCCAGGGCATCTGCTTTCTTAGAAAATTTGAGTATTTCTTCTTTTGCTTTTAAAGAAAGGGTTTTCTTTTTCGTCTCTGGTAAAGGCAGAGTCATCCCCTCAGTTAGTTTTACCTCCATAATCTCATTCAGGCTCTCTGGAATGCCCAAGGTGACTAAACCCACTCCGCTTCTTAGAGCTCCAAAACAGAGAGAGGCCGCCTGAGAAGTCAAAGTTGCTGCCCCGGTCATACCAACCGAACCAGCAATGACAAAGAGATGGCCATAGGTTCCTTTATGGGTATCTGGTCTCCGCGGCTTAAGATAGGATGATATATCTTCTTTAGTAACTAAATATACCTTAATCTCTTTATCGCTTAAGAACCTCTTGGGGAATCCGATGTGAGCAACCTCTAATTTCCCCACATACTCTGCTCCGGGGTAGACGACCAACCCAATCTTGGGAAGACCGAAGGTTATGGTCAAATCTGCCCTTATTGCTTCGCCAGAGACCCGGCCTGTGCTTCCCTCCACTCCAGAGGGAATGTCCACAGAGACCATGGGCTTCTTCAGGGAATTGATAAACTTAATGGCCTTCGCTTCTAACCCCTTAGGTGCACCCTTTATTCCTGTTCCCAGAATAGCATCAACAATTAAATCTGACTTTTTGATTTCTTGTCTAAACTTCTTTAACTTTTGAGAAGTATCTGTTTCTATTACTTCTATCTTTTGTTTTAATGCTTTTCTAAGATTGGTTTTCGGGTCTTTCTTAAGTTCTTTCTTCCTTGTTAACAAGAATATTTTAATCTTTGCTTTCTCTTTTGCTAAAAGGCGAGCGATGACCAGTCCATCTCCACCATTATTCCCCTTGCCACAGAAGATAGAGATTTCTTTACCTCTTAAGGGTCTATAATGAGATTTAATTGCTTTTGCTACTGCTCTTCCGGCATTCTCCATAAGTTCTATAGAGGGAATTCCAGAAGCGATGGTCTTCCTGTCAATCTCCCGCATCTCTTCTGCAGTAACGACCCTCATCTACTCTCCTTTCAGTCGATGCACTGATTAGCACTGATTTTACTACACTGATTAGCACCGATTTAATCCGTGCTCATCCGTTATTCAATCCGTGCTCATCCGTGTTTAACAGCGATGGCCTGAGCAACAGCATACTCTTTTGTGTGAGACATAGATATCAGGACTTCGTCTATTCCTAATCTCTTGGCAATCTCTTTGGTCTTTCCTACCAATCTAACCTCTGGCTTTCCATCATTATTATGGATGATCTGGATATCTATCCATCTTACTCCTTTTCTCCATCCCGTTCCCAGGGCCTTCATCACCGCTTCCTTGGTAGCGAAGTGGGCCCCGTAGAACTGATATCTATTCTTCTTCTTCTCTCCTTTAGCGATCTCTTCCATAGTGAAAACTTTTTTCAGAAACTTATTATTATTATCGATGGCCCTTTTAATTCTTTTTATCTCAACAAGGTCTATTCCTACGCCTTTGATCATTTAACTTACCCCATCCTATCCTTAAGAAAAAACGATTTTTTTCTTTAAGAGTTTATTGACTAATCTAGGATTGGCCGTCCCGTTAGTCTTCTTCATCACCTGACCAACCAGATAGCCTAAAGCCTTCTCCTTTCCCTTCTCATAATCCTCTATCACCTTGGGATTCTCCTTCAATATCTTATCAACTATCTTAGCCAGTACTTCTTCATCGCTTATCTGAACCAAGCCCTTCTCTTCTACAATCTGGGAGGCTTTCCTTCCCGTCTTAAACATTTCAACAAAGATCTCTTTGGCCATCTTCCCTGAGATACCTCCTTTATCTATTAAGGCGATCATCTCCGCTAAATGTTCCGGAGCTACTTTACACTCCTTTATTCCCATATTCTTTTCCTTTAGTTCCCTCAATAACTCACTCATTATCCAGTTAGCAATCCCCTTATTGAACCTGCGACTTGCGACCTGCGATTTGCGACGTGCCTTAACGCATTCTTCATAGTAATCCGCCAACTCCCTGGAAGAGGTTAAGATACTGGCATCATAATCTGGAATTTTATAATCCTTAATAAAGCGCGCCTTTCTCGCCTCGGGCAATTCAGGAAGGCTCTCTCTGATTCTCTCAATCCATTCTCTATCAATCTCTATGGGAACTAAATCTGGTTCTGGAAAGTATCTGTAGTCATGAGCCTCCTCTTTACTCCTCATAGCAACCGTAATTTCTTTACTCTCATCCCAGAGCCTGGTCTCCTGAATAATCCTTTTCCCTTCCTCCAGTGCTTTAATCTGCCTCTCCATCTCATACTCTAAGGCCTTCTCCACTGCTTTAAAGGAGTTCATATTTTTGACCTCTACCTTTACACCTAGTTGTTTGCCAGTTTGCCAGTTTGCCAGTTTGCCAGTTTCTTCTTTTGACGGGTTAATGAGCTGACGGTCTGACAGTCTGACGGAAATATTGGCATCGCACCTCAAAGACCCCTCCTCCATATTGCACTCCGAAACCTCGATATACTGGAGGATGCTCTTTAAAATAGTCAGAAACCTGTGAGCCCCTTTAGCACTTCTTATATCTGGCTCAGTGACGATCTCGATTAAGGGGACTCCACATCTATTGAGATCTACTAAGGTAGAATCTTTTACCTCTTCATGCAATAGTTTCCCGGCATCCTCTTCCAGGTGAACCCTGGTAATTCTAATCCTCTCTACCTTTCCACCTGTAATAACATCCACAAATCCTCCACTGGAAAGGGGCTGCTCATACTGCGATATCTGATAACTCTTGGGTAGATCAGGATAGAAGTAGTTCTTGCGGGCAAAGATGGACTTTTGGGCAATTTTACAATTTAGAGCCAACGCCGCCTTAATAGCATATTCCAGGGCAGTTCTATTCATGACGGGCAGAACCCCGGGAAGTCCCAGGCATACCGGACAAACCTGAGAATTAGGCTCCGCCCCAAACTTTGTGGAACAGGAGCAGAATATCTTAGATTTGGTCTTTAGTTGCACATGGCTCTCTAACCCAATAATGGCTTCATATTCCATCTCTACACTCCTTCTAGGCGGGGGGCTTAATAACAATAGTTTAGCATAAATCAAAATAAATAACAAAACTTTTTTCTTGCACACAGTTTTAAAATATGCTATACTATTTTATAAGATATTCTCAAAGCATCGGAATTTCAATGAAACCTTAGATGAACATGGATGAACACAAAATAGTGTAAGGGGGTAGGGGAGCAACGGGGTAAGGGAGTAAAAGAGAAAGACACCGATACACCGATACAGAAATTCTCTGATTTAAAGAAAACAGTGACTACCTGTGTTTCCGCCGAAGGCGGATCAGCCTCTGGCTGAAATCTGTGGTTTCAGAATTATCTTGAATAGGAAGTCAAAATGAAAAAGCGGTGATCTTTGCTGGTGGAAATTTGAAAGGTTTTAAATGAGTAAGATAACGAAACAAGATGTTGAGTATGTGGCCAAGCTAGCTAGGCTAAAACTGTCAGAAAAAGAGAAGGGGAAGTTTGCCAAACAATTGGATCAAATTCTAAAGTATGTTGATAAGTTAAATGAACTGGACACAGAAAAGGTGAAGCCTACTTCTCATGTTCTACCTCTGAAGAATGTCTTCCGGGAGGATAAAGTAGGGAAGTCTCTTAAAGTGGAGAAAGCTTTAGAGAGCGCACCAGAGAAGGCAAGAGGCTTTTTCAAAGTCCCCAAGGTCATTGATTAAACGCAGATGAGAAAGTGAGAAAGCCTGCCTCTTCCACCTCTGCGGTGGATGCCGAAGAGGCATCGGCAGGTCCACCGATGAGGTGGATGAGAAAGTGAGAAAGGGCAAAGAAATGAAGTTGAATGAGTTGACGGCATATGAGATAAGTAAGTTGATTAGAAAAGGAGAAGTCTCTTCTGAGGAAGTAACGAAGAGCGTCTTCGAGAGAATAGAGAAGGTAGAGAAGAAAGTGGGTTCTTTCGTTACTCTAATGAAGGAAGGGGCTCTGAAGCAGGCAAGAATAGTTGATGAGAAGATAAAGAAGAAAGAGAAGATTTCTCCATTGGCCGGGATACCCATAGCCATCAAGGATAATATGTGCATCGATGGAGTCTTGACTACCTGTTCTTCTAAGATGTTGGAGAATTTTAAATCCCCTTATGATGCCACAGTAATTAAAAGATTAAAAGAGAACGATTTGGTATTTATTGGCAAGACGAATATGGACGAGTTCGCCATGGGCTCCAGCACAGAGAATTCTGCTTTTAAGATTACTCATAACCCCTGGAATTTAGAGACTATTCCCGGTGGCTCGAGCGGTGGTTCGGCAGCAGCGGTAGCCAGTGATGAGGCCATCCTTGCCCTGGGGAGTGATACTGGCGGCTCTATTAGGCAGCCGGCCAGCCTATGCGGAGTAGTTGGTCTTAAGCCAACCTATGGCAGGGTATCGAGATATGGGCTGGTTGCCTTTGCCTCTTCCTTGGACCAGATTGGTTCCATAACAAAGGATGTCACTGACTCTGCTTTACTTATGAATGTGATAAGCGGTTATGATGAGAGAGACTCTACTTCTTGCGACTATCCTGTTCCAGATTATACAAAGTCCTTGGTAAACAATGTAAAGGGAATGAAGATCGGCATTCCTAAGGAATATTTCATCAAGGGAATGGATGAAGAGGTAGAAAAGAGTGTAAAAGATGCCATAAAATTATTGGAGAAATTGGGTGCTCAGATAAAGGAAGTCTCCCTTCCCCATACGAAGTATGCTGTGGCGGTTTACTATCTGATTGCCACTGCCGAGGCCTCTTCCAATTTAGCAAGGTATGAGGGAGTGAAATATGGTCATCGAGCGTCAGCCGGTCTCCGCCAAAGGCGGATCAGCCTCGGGCTGAAGCCAGTCAGCCAGTCCCGACAAAGCGAGGAGAAAGGGGTCGGGATCTCCGCTCCGCTTCGATCAGCCAGTCGACAGGATAGACAGGTGGACAGGCAGACAGGGAGACTGTTAGAGATGTATGAGGAAACAAGAAAAGAGGGGTTTGGGGATGAAGTAAAGAGGAGGATAATGTTGGGAACCTATGCTCTATCTGCTGGCTATTATGATGCCTATTACCTTAAGGCCCAGAAGGTGAGAACATTAGTCAAAGAGGATATTGATAAGGCCCTTGAGAAGTGCGATTGCTTGATTACTCCGACCAGTCCCACCCCGTCCTTTAAGATTGGGGAGAAGATCAATGACCCTTTGAAGATGTACCTTTCAGATATCTTTACCATTTCCACCAATTTGGCTGGGATCCCGGGAATCTCTATCCCCTGTGGTTTTACTAAGAAAGGCCTTCCTATAGGACTACAGATATTAGCCAAGCCCTTTGCTGAAGAAACCATCCTCAAGGTTGCCTATACTTACGAACAGAATACAGAGTGGCATAAAAGAAAACCGCCTCTCGTTTTCACTCGAGACTAAGCGATCCTGAATGAAATGAAGGGCCGGTAATCGGGTAATCAGGTTATCAGGTAATAGACCAGAAGGGAAATTTGGTGACTGGGAGACTGGGATTTGAGGATTAGGGGACTGGGGGATTGGGATCGATAGCGAATCGGGGAAACGGAGAAGGGGAGAAACGGGGATAGGGAGAAAGTGAGCAGGTGTGCAGGTGGGAAAGTGAGAAGAATGACGAATAGCGAAATTCCCAATGTCCAAATATCCCAGTTTCCAAATCCTGCATTCTGAGCATCGCGAAGAATTTAGCCAGCTTGTCTGGCGTCTATCCAAATCCCCTAATATCCAAGAGAAAGGAGTCTGGGACGAAGTTAGCAACGGGGTAAATGAGCAGGGGATGGAATAAAAAAGGCGTGCAAAAAGCACGCCTTTTTGTCATTTATAAATTAGTTTAGAGAAGGGGTAGATATCGTTTCAGTTCGTACTGGGTGACCTGGCGGCAATACTCATCCCACTGAATCTTCTTATTAGCAATGAATTGTTGAAAGATATGTTTTCCTAAGGCCTCTTTTATCAGAGAACTCTTTTCTGTTTCAGTAATCGCTTCGTGAAGGTCTTCCGGGAGGGACTTGATACCCAGATTAGCTCTCTCTGCGCTGTTCATATCATAGACGTCTCTTTCTACTGAGGGCATCAACTTGTAATTCTTTTCTATACCCCTTAGTCCTGCGGCCAGCATAACACTAAAAGCAAGATAAGGGTTACAGGCGGGGTCGGGAGAGCGTAACTCTAACCGGGTAGCCATTTCCTTTCCCGGCTTGTAATGAGGCACTCTTACTAAAGCAGAGCGATTGCGTTGTCCCCAGCAGATATAGACCGGGGCCTCGTAGCCCGGAATAAGCCTTTTATAGGAATTGACCCACTGATTGGTGATAGAGGTAATCTCTCGGGAGTGGCGGAGCAATCCGGCCAGGAATTTCTTCCCCACTTTAGAGAGATGATATTTATCTTTGGGATCAAAGAAGGCATTCCTCTTGCCCTTAAAGAGTGATTGATGGACATGCATTCCGCTTCCGTTTACCCCAGAGATGGGTTTAGGCATAAAAGTGGCATATACTCCCTGCCGACGGGCCACTTCTTTAGTGACCAGTCGGTAGGTTATTACGTTATCAGCAGTGGTTAAAGCATCCTGAAATTTGAAATCCAGTTCATGCTGACTGGGGGCCACCTCGTGATGGCTGCATTCCATGGGGATGCCCATCTTTTCCAGGGTGGTTACGGTTTTGCTACGCAGATCCTTAGCCATATCTGCTGGAGTGAGGTCGAAATAGCCGGCACGGTCCAGTAGTTCAATACCTCTTGCATTTTTAAAATAGAAATATTCTAATTCCGGTCCCAGGTAGCAGATAAAACCTTTCTTCTTAGCCTTTTCCAGATTCCTTTTTAATACATAACGGGAGTCACCCTCATAAGGGGTACCTTCTGGTGTCAGGATATCACAGAACATTCGACCCACCACCTGGCGGGAAGGTCTCCAGGGAAGGATCTGAAAGGTGGTGGGATCCGGCTTAGCTACCATGTCGCTCTCTTCGATTCGGGCGAAACCTTCGATAGAAGAACCATCAAACCCTATTCCGCTTTCCAGGGCCTCGGGTAACTCCCGGATAGTAATGGAAACGGTCTTTAAGAAGCCCAGGATATCAGTAAACCACAGCTGGACAAACTTTACTTTCTTCTCCCGGACTACCTTTAATACTTCGTTGGCATCTTTACACTTCATTTCTTCCCCCTAATATGAAACTCACCATATATTAACCCATTTTTAAACCAAGAGCAAGAAAAATTT
>JAHIPW010000055.1 GCA_018903055.1 bacterium | reverse complement strand
GGAAAATATGAGAAAGGAATTATCTATGGCCGGGGAGTCTGCGATGATAAGTGCTGCGTGGCATCCATGCTTTATGGAGGGAGACTGATTAAGGAGTTGGGGTTAGAAGGAGACTATACTCTATACTTTACAGCGAGTGTAAGAGAGGAGATCCACGAAGGTTTAGCCCTTAAACATATTATAGAAAAAAAAGGAATTAGGCCAGATTACGTTCTTATTGGGGAGCCTTCTAAACTGAATATAGGTTATGGGCACAAGGGAAGGATAGAACTCAAAATTACTACTGAAGGTAAATCCTGTCATGCTGCTACTCCGGGTAGAGGCAAGAATGCTATCTATGAGATGGCACCGATTGTCTCCAGGATAGAGAGACTGAATAAAAGATTGAAAGCAAAAGAACCTCTGGGGAAAGGAATGATTGCAGTTACCAGAATTGAGACAGAGAATACTTCTCTGAATACTGTTCCCGATGATTGCGCTATCTATCTTGATAGAAGAACAACTCTGGGAGAAACGAGAGAAAGGGTAATCAAAGAATTAAAATCCATACTGGGTGGTTCGAAGGCTAAGGTTGAGGTCCTTAAGCATGAGAATGGGGATGAGAAATACTATCCGGAGTGGATATTGGATAAAGACCATCCTCTAATTTTAGCCGGGATTGAGACTTACAAGACTCTATTTGGTAAAAGACCTAAAATAAGGACCTGGCCCTTTTGCACCAATGGTTCCTATACTATGGGAATGAAGAGAATACCCACCATGGGTTTTGGTCCTGGAGACCCAAGGTATGCCCATTCTATAGATGAGAAAATAGAGACGGATGACTTAATGCCAGCCACTGCTTTCTATGCTTTATTTCCTTCTATTCTTGAGATTTCTGAAAAAGTCAGAAATCTCTGATTACACCGATTTAAAAAACAAGATTACACAGATTTGAGGGCTCTGAAGATTTTTTAAAGACCTCTTTTCGGGACTTGACAAAATAGGATAGCATCAGATATAATATCTGTGAAAAAAGTGGTGAAAGGTGGCGAAAAGTTCAACTATGAAAAATAGTCGTTTATTAATTTTAGTAGCAATATTAATACTTGCATCTACAGTTACCGTTTTTGCCGGAGGCAGCCGTGAGAAAATAGAAAAAGAATACAAGATTGCTGAGGAACTTTTTAGCCAAGGAAAGTATGAAGCAGCAATCAAGGCGCTCGAGAACTTTATTAAGGATGCCGAGGAGCAAAGAGATTTATTTACAACCTGGCAGATTTCAAAAGCCTGGATCAAAATTGGTCAATCATATGAGAAACTTGATCAATGGGCACCGGCCTTCAACGCCTATCAGAGAGTCAGCGATATCTATCCTAGTAATAGCGATGCCCAGGCAGGCATGGAAAGAAATAGAAAGAAGACAGGACAACCCGAGGTAACAAAAATCATTCAGCTTTTTCTAAATTTAGATACAAATAGTATGGCTTTTTCTCCAGAGGGAAAGAGAATCGCTTATACCACCTATCAGAAGAAGAATGGAGAAAAAATTAGGTCCATAAAGATAATTGATACTGATAGCAATACCTTAAAGCAATTCCCAATAAAGTCAGCCAAAGATGCCTCCTGGTTCCCTTCCTCAATATCCTGGTCGCCAGATGGTAAAAAGATTGCATACACTTTTTGGAGAAGTGGTGCCATTCTGGGAGAAATCTGGGTAGTAGATTCTGATGGCACTAATAATAGAAGGTTAGTAAAATTGGATGAATATGCAAGTTGTTCCGGTCCTCTCAATTGGATCCTTAATAGTAGTAAGATAATCTTTGACGCGGACACTCACATCTACATTATTGGTGTTGACGGAACTGGAAGAAAAATACTCAAAGAAAATATTACCGAGTCGTGTAAAACATACCTTTCCTCTGATGGAAAGAAGATCGCTTTTCAGGATAACTATGAGTTTGAACAAAAGAGCAATTTATGGGTTATGGATGCTAATGGCCAGAATGTCAAATGTCTCACAGAGAATCTTAAGAACAGAGAGCATGGTGTTTTTGATGTAAGTTGGCTTTCTAAAACAAATAAACTCATTTATACTTACGGTTACATAATGGGAACAGTAACTTTTGGTGGAGACCTATGGTTAGTAAACTATGACGGAACGGAAAAAAAAGAGTTAGTTAAAACATATGACGTTACTTCCTTTGCTAGCTCACCAGATGGAAAAAGAATCATCTATGTTAGATACTTCATGGATGAAGAGCGCAACCAATTTACTCATATGGAACTGTGGATTATAAATAACGATGGGAGTAGTGACATTAAATTGGGTACTCTTTTAAGAGGGGAAAATAGCAGGATAGTCAATACCTATTGGTCTTCAGATGGTAAGACAATTGCCTTAGTAACAGGGAATGGTCAACTTATATTACTAGACTTAAAATCGGGTAATGACCCTATAGCACATTGAACTGAGGAGCCACCAGATCCTGAGGAAAGAAAAGATACGGCTAATAGTGACCAAGCCGATATTTTTGTTTCTATTCACTGTAATGCAGCTGTGAAAAAAATTAAAAAGGATAAAGAAAAAGAAGTAGATAATCCACGTCCAAGGGGTGTAGAAGTATATTTTTATCAAGACCCGAAAGAGAAAAGAGCCATAGCCAGTAAAAAATTAGCAAACTATATAATGACAAAATTAGAAACAATAAAAGGATTGAAAAGCCGTGGAGTTAAAGAAAAAGGATTCACAGTGCTAGTTGGCACTTATATGCCTGCTGTTTTGGTTGAAACTGCCTTTATGACTAATCCAGCCGATGAAAGACTTTTAAATAAAGAAACCTTTAGGGAAAAAGTAGCAGAAGCCATATGCGAATGAATTATTGAATACTTCAAGAATGTGAATAATAATATTGTGGACCTCGAATATAATCCTCCGGGCAAAAGGGATAGAAGCAAGTTGAATGAGGAGTATGTTGAGATTAAGAATATAGGAGAAGAATTACAGGACTTCGCTGGCTGGACATTAGAGGATAAGGCAGGACATAAGTTCTACTTTTCTTCACGAAGGAAGGGCAGAATCTCCTGGTGCTCTGTCCTGAAACCCGGGGAATCGATGAAAGTCTACACGGGTTCCGGGACTAACGAGAGATATGGCACCAAGCGATACTTCAATTATCGCATGCCCATCTGGAACAACATAGAAGGAGATAGGGCAACGTTAAGGGATAATACAGGAAAGGTCATTGCCCAGTATACTTATAAGCTAATCAAGATACCCCATCGTAAGTTAAAAGAACCAAAGACCTTAATTCGGAATAACAAAACCAAGGAGACCCATCTATCGGGAAAAGATGCCTGTTACTGGGTGAGTCTGATTAGAGACGCTTCTACCATTACGGGAACTGTTCCCACCTGCTATTTTTGCGCTGCCTGGTATGAGAAGAAGATTGAGATAACATATAAGTGGTTAGAAGGAGAAGCATGGAGGGAAGAAAAAGAAGGACCGTTCTACGAAAAATGGGAGGAATAGGAGCAGGCAAAACAAAGAAATCAGTGTTTAAGAAAGGAGGTAAAAGGAATGAAGACGAACAAGTTTTTGGGACGTGATTGGATCGATGCGGAGTTGGATTATTCTAGGGAAGAGTGGGAAACCTTTATCGATGTGGGTTTAGAGCTTAAAAGGCGCTGGGCAATGGGAGAAGACCATTCACATCTTCTTAAGGGCAAGACTCTTTTTACCATGTTCTTCAACCAGTCCCTTCGCACCCGGAGCACTTTTGCAGCCGGGATTCAGCAATTAGGAGGATTTCTTGTTGACCTGGAGCCGAGTAAAACCTACACCCCGGCTCGTAAGGGGTATGAAATTCCTTACAAAACAGAACGCATCTGTGATGTGGCTCAGATGTTGGACCGTGTAGGAGAGGCTATGGCCATCCGTATGTACGGGGAGCCGGCCCAGTGGATTTATGGCTTCGCCAATGCCACCATTAAGGAGTTCGCCTATTATATGGAGAACCCGGTTATCAATATGGAGTGCGATATGTATCATCCCACCCAGGCATTAGCCGACATGATAACAGTCAAGGAAAAATTTGGTCGATTCAAGAAGGTAAAATTTGTAATGTCCTGGGCTTACTCAGGCTCTACGCATAAACCATTCGCTGTACCGCAAAGTCTGGTTTTGGCGCCGACAAAGATGGGAATGGATGTGGTCTTTGCCCGACCGAAAGGATTTGAACTGGACCCGGCAGTCATCGAACACTGCAAGAAATTTGCCAAAGAGACCGGGGGAAGCTTTGAAGAAACGGATGATATGGATGCCGCCTTTGAAAACGCTGATGTGGTCTATCCCAAATGCTGGGGAGCTATGGATTATTTTGCCCAAGTCGATAAGAAGGGCAAAATCGTCAAGAAGGAAAACCTGGATGGTATGAAGAAACTTTTCGATAAGAACAAGGATTGGATCTGTGATGCCAAAAAGATGAAGCTCATTAAACCCAGTGGCATCTATATGCACTGCCTGCCTGCTGATCGGGATATGGAAGTGACGGATGAGGTCATTGATGGTCCCCAGTCTGTGGTTTTCGATGAGGCAGAGAACAGACTCCATGCCCACAAGGCCATTATGGCTCTCGTAATGGGAGGCAGACTCTAAGACGCGAATTATCGCGAATAGCACGAAGCAAGAAACAAAAGAACGCGAATATTTAAGCACTAAAACTTTGCGTTTTTTAGTTAAATTTTGCGCTTTTGCGGTTGCAAGGAGGGAAGTATGTCTAAATCAGAATTGTTTGGGAAGGATTTGATCTGCACCCAGGAGTGGCCGAAGGAAGATTTGGTTAAGGTGTTGGAATTGGCAGAAGCCATGCAGAAGGATAGGTTTTCTCCTAAGTATACCTCTATCCTTAAGGACAAAACCTTCTTCATGTTCTTCTATAACCCCTCGGTGAGGACCAGGCAGTCCTTTGAGTGTGCGGCAACCGAACTGGGGAGTCATGCCCAGTTTTTGGAGCCCAAGGCTATGCGGCTGAAGACAGAGAAGACCGCCGGCGAGACGGTAGAGGATGCGGCTAAAGTCATGTCGAGGTATGCCTGTGGGATCGGGATCAGGATCTTAGAGGATAAGGTTACCAGATATGGCGAAGGGGATGATTTATTGAGAGAGTATGCTAAGTGGGCCACTGTTCCCATAATCAGTATGGCTCACGATAAATACCATCCCTGTCAGGGCCTGGCAGATATTATGGGACTGCGAAAGCATTTAGGAAAGGATTTAAAAGGAAAGAAGCTTCTCCTTACCTGGGCACATGGCGCTCTGGCCCGTTCCTGGTGTAGCGTCCAAGAAGCGGCCCTTCTCTATTCCCGCTTTGGAATGAATGTCACCATTGCCTATCCTGAAGGGTATGACCTCGATCCAGAGGTGATAGAGACTACCAAGAAGAATTGCCAGGGAAATAAAGCAAGATTCGAGATTACCCATGATGTAAGGGCAGGATATAGGGGAGCGGATGTCGTCTATTCCCGAAACTGGATGAGCCCGGAGGCTTACAAAGGGGGAGAGTTCAACAAAGAGGAAGAGATTGAGAGGGCCTTGAAGTATACGGAATGGATCTGTGATTCTAAGAAAATGAGACTGGGAAATAACCCATTATATATCCATCCCATGCCCATTGACCGGGGGCATGAGGTGACGGACGAGGTGGCCAGTGGTCCCCGTTCCATCATCTACGATGTGGCCGAGAACCGTCTCCATGTCCAGAAAGCCATCATGGCTTTGACCATGAGCGACACAGATTAGCACGGATAACAACACGGATGGGCACAGATTTATCCGTGTAAATCCGTAGTCAATCTGTGATAATCCGTGTATTAGGAGGTTGAGAGATGGCAAGAAAAGTAAGGCTTTTTGCTTTTGGAGGGAATGAGGTTGCTCCTGCAGGATTGACTGATGAGAAGGGGAAGTCTATTATTCCTGATATCCCTATGCAGTGGCAGAGGACGGATGGGACCTGTAAAGAGATTGCGGATATTATCGCGGCCAATCCAGATGATGATTATATTATAACTCATGGTAATGGTCCCCAGGTGGGAAACATCCTTTTAAGGGCGGAGTATTCTCATAAGATCTTGCACGCCTTGCCCTTAGACGTCTGCGGTGCCGATACTCAAGGGGCCATGGGGTATATGATTGCCATGCTGGGGAATGAACTGAGGAGCCGGGGAATAGATAAGATTGTGGCTGAGACGGTAACTCAAGTAGTAGTCAATAAGGATGATCCTGATTTTCAGAATCCCACCAAGTTTATCGGCCCTTCCTATAGTAAAGAGGAAGCCCTGGAAAGGAAGGAGAAGTATGGCTGGGTAGTAAAATTATATTCTAAGGATGATCGGGGGAAGGAGATCTGGAGGAGAGTAGTTCCTTCACCGATACCCATAGATATCGTTGAGATAGATGTAGTAGAGACCGCCTTGAAATCAGGCATTATCCCCATCAGTGTCGGCGGGGGAGGGATTCCGGTCATCCAGGTAAAACCAGAAATCGTCGATGGAAAAGAGGTCTATAAGTGTAACTACGGGATTACCTATACCAGACCCTATGTCGAGGGCCAGCCAAAGGCCAAGATCTATACCGGAGTGGAGGCGGTCATCGATAAAGATTATGCTACTTCCCTTTTAGGAAGAATGCTGATTAAGAAAGCCAAGGAGAAGGGAGAGGAATTAGAGGTGAGTTTTACCATCTTTACTGCCGAGGATGGAGCAAAGTTGAACTATCAGAAGCCGAACCAAAAGGACCTCAGACATCTTACCCTGAGCGAGGCCAAAGAACTGTATAATCAAAAGCCCTGCCCCTTCCCTCCGGGAAGTATGGGGCCTAAAATAAAGGCCGTCATTGACTTCTTAGAAGGAGGAGGAAAGGTGGCCCACATTTCCCTAACCAAGCTCTTCGGGAAGACCCTGAAGGGTGAAGCGGGGACGACTATAGTGCCTGATTGAAGAAAGGAGGTGAAAAGAATGGTTGCTTTAATTCTGGGAATAATCGCTGCTCTAGTAGGGATCTTCTTCTTTACCGGCACCCTCTTCGGAATTGCCTGGGGAGTTCCCTTTTTAACTGTGCTTAAGGGTTTTATCCCCCCAGTTTTAATCCTCGGGGGAATTATCGCCTTCGTAGCTGGGATCTCCAGCATCAAGGATAAGATGGCGGAGAAGAAGGCAGCGAAGGAGAAAAAAGAAGAAAAAACCTAATTGGAACTTGAACAAAGTGAGGCCTATGTGAGAAAAATAAAGGGATTAAAGTGTCTGAGATGTGGCCGAGAGTATGGCCAAGAAGAAGTGAACTACAATTGCTCCGCCTGTTCTGAAAATTTAGATATTGTCTATAATTATGAAGAGATAAGAAAGACCTTTACTAAAGAGAGTCTCTCCCAGAATAAAGAATACTCTATCTGGCGCTATGAACCACTTCTGCCCATCCAAGATTTGAGTAAAATTCCTCCTCTTCAGATTGGCTGGACACCATTATATGAGGCAAAGAATTTAGGCAAGAATCTATTTCTGAAGGATGATGGAAAGAATCCCTCCGCTTCTTTTAAAGATCGGGCAAGTGCTGTGGCCATTGTAAGGGCCCAGGAGTTAGGAGCAAAAATTGTTACTGGGGCTTCAACGGGCAATGCGGGTTCCAGCATGGCCTGCTTAGCGGCAAGTTTAAGAATCCCGGCCATCATCTTCGTTCCCCAGAAGGCGCCCAAGGCAAAGATCACCCAATTATTAATCTTTGGGGCAAAGGTTATTATGGTAAAAGGAACATATGATAATG
>JAHIPW010000054.1 GCA_018903055.1 bacterium | reverse complement strand
GAATCCCGGAGACTGTCTCCTGGAGGTTAGAATAGACGTTAGCCATCTTTTCCTGGGAACGAGTAGTTAGTTTCTTAATCCTTCTTCCCAAGCGAGCAACAGGTAAAGCAATAACGGGAATAACGCATAGAAAGATCAGGGTCATCTTCCAATGAACAGCAAGGGCAAGAATAAGATAGACAATGAGGAAGCAGGGCTGTAAAAGTAGATTCCTCAGTCCGCTGGTGATAGAGCCCTGGACCGCTCCCGTATCGTAAGTCAGGCGAGAGACGATCTCACCAGAGCGCCTCTCAGTAAAATAGCCTAGAGATAGAGAGGAAGTGTGGCAGTAGAGGTCATTGCGCAGATCGATGACTACCCCCTGGCCGATATAGGACATGAGATACTCCTGGCAGTAGTTACTTAAGCCCTTAGCAAAAGTAACGATTACCATAGCAATAAGAATAAAGAATAGAACCTCTTTTCTGGTATACTTTTCATAAAAATGGAGCAGTTTTTGCCGAGCCTTTCCCTTCCAGCTCTTCTGTAGTTTAACAATGTAGTCAGGGATGAACTCCTCTTCTATGCCGGGCTCTTTAACCTCAAATAGGGCAATAGGCTCTGGGGAGAGGACCTTGCCCATCAGAGGAAGGCCGGTGACGAGAGTAAAACCAGAGAATATTGCAGTAAATCCCATACAGATTAGAGCAACTAAGAAGCGTCCCCTGTATGGTCTGAGATATCTTAACAGCCTTCTATAGAGTTCCATCTAAACCTCCATCATTGAACATTGAGCATTGAAATCCGAAAACAGTTGACAGAAATTGGAAAACTGTAGTGAAATCTGAAATTAGAAAACTGTTTTCCGTTCTCTGTTTTCTCTACCGATTTCCCCGGCCTCGCTCCGCGAAGCGGGGCGGGCTGTTTTCTGACAACCGATTTCCTATTTTGTATTGTTTCAGCCTGGGGTTGATCCGCTTTTGGCGGAAATTTTGCATTTTGCATTTTTACTTGGTTGATTCCAAGGTTTCCAGGATATTCTCCGCTGCCCTTCGCGGTGCTCCAGGTTCTCCCAACTTCTCTCTTACTCTGGCCAGTTCGGCCTTCATTTCATTCAGTCTTTTAGGATTCTGTAGGATTTTCAAGCAAGCATCAGCAATTCTTCCTGGCTTTGCCCCATATTGTAATAATTCGGGAACGACCTTCTTTCCAGCAACAACATTCACCAATCCAATATAGGGGATTTTTAATAAGATCTTCGATAGCAGCCAGGTAGTGAAATGGACCTTATAGACAATGAGCATGGGAAGACCGAGACAGGCGTTCTCCAGGGTTGCCGACCCTGAGGCAACCAGGGCAAAGTCCATTATACTTCGAGCATTAAAGTCAGGATCCTCCACTACCCTGATAGAGAAATTTGCTTTCTTTAATACAGCATTCACCCTTTCTTTAGAGAGGGTGGGAGCAAGGGGCAGGATGAATTGAGAGTCTGGTATCTTCTCCCTTATTCTTCTTGCTGTCTCCACCATTACTGGAAGGAGGCGCTTAATCTCTCCTTCTCTACTACCTGGCAAGAGGCCGATGATGGGTTTATTCTTCTCAATCTCAAATCTCTTACAGGCTTCTTCTTTAGAAAGAGTCGGTCTAATAATGTCCAGGAAGGGATGACCGACAAAGGTCACTGGGCAGCCTGCTTCTTGATAAATTCTTTCCTCAAAGGGAAGGATGACGACCATCTTCTTCACCAGGTTAGTAATCTTTCTTACCCTTTTTCTTCCCCAGGCCCAGACCTGGGGACTGATGTAATAGCTAATCGGGATATTCTTCTCCCTGGCCTTCTTCGCCACTCTCAGGTTAAACCCAGGATTATCGATTAAAATTATTCCCTGGGGCCTTTCCTTCTCCATGAGGTCATCCAACTTCTTGAGGATTCGGCGAAAGGTCTTGATATGTTTCAGGACCTCAACGAAACCGACCACTGCTATCTGGGTAATATCGGAGACCAGCCTCACCCCCGCCTTCTCCATCCTCCTCCCCCCAATCCCAAAGAGTTCTATCTCGGGAGAGAGTTTCCTTAGTACCTGAGTAAGATAAGCCCCCTGCAAATCACCACTGGCCTCCCCGGCCAAGATCATAATCTTCTTCTTAGGCTTAATCTGACGTGATATCTCCTGGACAATGGCCAGCGCCTCCCGACCTTCTTTTCCGGAAACCAGGGGCTCTCGGCCTCTCTGAACAGCGTGAATAAAGGCCTCCAGTTCTAATTTTAAGGGCTCTACCTTCTCAATCTCTGGCCTTGAAGAAAGGATTCTCACCTTACCATCTGGGGTAATCTCCCGACGATATATGGAAAGTTCCTGATTGATATAATCTAAGGAGAGATAGGCGTCTCTCTGAAATATTCTTATCTTTCTGGTCTCTTCTTTAGTCACCCGGCTG
>JAHIPW010000053.1 GCA_018903055.1 bacterium | reverse complement strand
TGATAATAATTAGATTCTTTGAAAAAAGACTTGGGGTAAAGATCTATGAAGAGAATACTTAAGAGGATAACTAAAGAGCTTTCCAAAATAGATGATGTAAGGGCGGTTATCCTTTATGGGGGTTTTGCCAGAGGTGAATATACCCCAAGGTCAGACATCGATCTATTTATACTTACCACAGCAAAGAAGACTCAAAAGGAAATACAAGACAAGGTTATAGAGCTTGAATCTAAAATAGGTAGAAATATCCAGCCAACAATAAGAACCATAGATGAATTGCAGAAGACAGATACCGGCTTATTGCAAAACGTTTTTCAAGAAGGAAAAATTCTATATCTAAAAGAACCCGCGGAAATACCCTCCGCGGTATTGTTGCAACAAAAGCCCTGTCTGATTTACTCTTTTCAGATAAGTGGCTTAAGTCAGAAAGAGAAGGCAAAATTCAATAGGCACCTCTATGAACAGAAAAGAAAAGGATATAGGTATAAAGGTTTGTTGCGGGAAATAGGGGGCCAGAAACTTTCTGCTGGTTGTGTAATGGTCCCCTATATGCAAAAAGAAAAGATAGAGAAATTCTTTAAAAAATTTAGAGTCAAATTTGAACAGCAGAAGGTGTGGAAATAATGATTTAACCTTAACCCGGACTAAATTATTTCTCTTTTTTTAACTTTTTCTTCTTTTATTTCTGAACGTAATGAAGAAAGAGACAACTTACTTGGCTCATTTTCAAATGCCCGCCTCTTCGGCGGGTTTTTGCTTTCACCCCGTTTAGACCCTAATCCACCAACGAGTGAGAATAAACCCCGTTAGAGACTTAATTACAGATAGCGAAATGGATAATTACCTCTGGAATCGGTCTCTTATCTGTTACAGGAGCAAAGATAATATTTGAGGCTCTAACGGGGTAAATAATCCATTTGGAGTCGGTGTCAACACTGTTAGAAAAATTACAGAACGATATTTGAGAGTCTAACGGGGTTCAGCAAAAAACATAAGCCCCGAAGAGAACTTTGTTCTTCTTCGGGGTAAAAATTTGGAAACAGGGAGAAAAAGGCAAAGAATACCAAAAATAACCAAAAAATGCTTGACAAGTCCAGATGCCTGTGATATCTTATAGAAGAAAGGATTCAAACGGATGGATGCGCCCGCCTGCTCGCCTCGATTCGGCGAAGCGGGCCGGCGAGGCAGGGATGCAGACGAATTAAAGAGGTGAGAAATATGACCAAAGAGATAATGGATGTTAAAGAGATCGCTAAGTATCTGGGCTTTGGAGAGAAGAAAATCTATCAGTTAGTAGAAAGGGGTGAGATACCGGTCTCCAAGATCGGCGGTCAGTATAGGTTCTTAAAGAACTCCATTGATCAGTGGCTGATAGAAAAAGTTAAAGCAACTAAACCCCGCCCCGGTACACAGGAGCGGGGTAAACCCCGAAGGACAAAACAACTCTTAGCGAGAGTTAAGGAAACCAAGGACCCCTTAGAGCGACGCCTTATCTTTATGGGACTATTAACCAGGGAGACGGAGAAAGAAGGGATTAGGCCGGTTGTTGTAGGAGGAAATGCTGTCCAGTTCTACACCTTTGGAGGATATGCTACGGACGATATTGACATCGCCTTCTCTGATCACCACCTTCTCAATAAAATCCTTCGGGGATGGAACTTTACCCAGGAAGGAAGGCATTGGTATAATCGAGAGTTGGATATTGCCATTGAATCCCCTACTTCAGGATTATCTGGTGAGGAATTGGAAAGAATCACCACGGTTGAAATATATGGTCTCACCATCTACATTGTCGGTATCGAGGACATAATTATTGATCGCCTCAATGCCTATGTTCATTGGGAGTCTATTGACGACGGCCGCTGGGCTAAAGAATTAATTCAGATTCACAAGAAGGAAATCGATTGGAAATATCTGGAAAAGCGCGCCAAAGAAGAAAGGACCTGGGAGGCCCTTAAAAAACTTCCGCCTCCGCCAGAAGCGGATGAGCCTCCCGCCGAAGGCGAGGCTCGCCTCAGGCGGCTGGCTCAAAAGGCGGATCAGCCTCCCGCCGAAGGCGAGGCTCGCCTCAGGCGGCTGGCTGGAAAGGGAAAGAGAAAGAAAGGATGAGAAGAATAAATTATAACGATTATCTAAGGGAAAATAAAGCAAAGTATACCATTACCCGCCTGCGCCTAAAAGGAAGAAGGGGTGCCAGGCGAAGAAGGCGGGATGAGAAGGAGAGGGAGATTCTCTTAAAGATGGATAGGGCGCGTCGCGACCGTTGGATTAAGGAAGGAAGGCTGGTGATCCTCGGCCCCCGTCGTTATCACTTCAATCTTGATGGAGAGTCGGAAAGTCTATAAAGTCAAGACCCAATTACAACTTATAAGTTGTAAAATACTTGACAATACAACTTTTATGGTGTATAATTTATAATGATGACTAAGATAATCCAGTATCAAGATAAGGTGCTTAAATTACTTTCTGGCAAGATGGAAGGGTTTTACCTCGCTGGAGGGACCGCCCTTTCTCGGGTGTATTTTAACCACCGCTTGTCTTTAGACCTTGATTTTTTTACCCAGAATTTTAACCGCGACGCCATCAGCGATATAGTTAGTAATTTAAAGAAAGTGCTAAAGAAAGAGATTAAATTGGCCGGACAAACAGGTGGTAAAGGTAAAGTCAGGATGGTGGTTTATTATCTCGCCATAGATAAGGAAAATACTCTTAAGATGGACTTCGTTGAGGATGGGATTAAGCTTATCAAGCCGCTGAAGTCTGTTGACGGCATAGACGTGCTTTCAAAGGAAGATATATACTTCCGCAAGATACTGGCCATAGCCGGATTCATTGAATCTCTAGATGTGGTGGGACGCAAGAAATTTTCAGGCGGCAGAGAAGAGGCAAAGGATTTTTACGATTTGTATTTTCTCTCCCATACATTTATGAGCCTTTCCGCCTTTGCCCGGGCCTACTGCGATGCCAGTCAACGCGAGGGATTAATACGCTGGTTTAGAACCTACAGCCGTTTGGATATGAAAACCGGGATTATGGAATTGAGGGCCCGAACCAGGCCCGACTATAACCAGATGGAGCGCCATTTCAAAAAAGAGATAGATAAACTCATTGAGAAGGAGATAGGATTCTAATGAAAAGGGATTGGCTCTGGGATAGAAGTATCTCTGAAAGTCAGGCACGTCGCATACTTGCCCGTTTGGGACATAGAAGATTTTTAAGTCTGGCAGCCCTTCTTTTAGCGAGGAAGAATGTGCCCCAAGAGGTATTTGGCATATATATAAAGAGATTGGATTTCTGCCGGAATTGGCCTAAGATAAAGAGGCAGATGAGGCGGGATAAGTGGAATGAGCCACGCATAGAGTACTGGCAGGCGATTTATGAGAAATTAAAAGAAAGTTATAACAAAAAAGGTATTGAAATCCTGGAGAGAAAGAAAGTCGTTACGGTAAACAAATTTTGTAAGAAAATTGGCCAGCAAATAAGAGATGCCCGTAAAGAACTGGGTTTGACCCAATCTATACTGGCTAAGAAGATAGGCGCAAAGCAACAGATGATATCGCACATTGAAAGCGGCCAGGAAAACCCATCCCTTATTACCTTAAAGAAGATAGCCGACAAATTGGGATTAGCTATTATCCTCAGTAAACCACAGAAGAAATATTAGCTGAGTGATAAGAAAGCCTTTTGCTAACGCTCAAGAACCTTGTTTTATTCACTTCATTCATAAAATACAGATTACACAGATTTCTTTATATTGTTGAAGTAATCGGTGTAATCTTCTGATAATCATTGTCCCAATGGGATCCCGTTGGGACAATCAGAGGGCGCTGAAACTTTTTTCAGAGACCTCGAAAAATGACTTGACAAACGCTTTTTTGCCTGTTATACTGATTATGGTTTTAAGTTCTTAAGAATTTGAGACTAATTGGATAACGGATTCAAACGGATGGATGCGGATGCAAACGGATAAGTTGCTCCATATAGATTGGACTCAATTCCCAGTTTCCAATGAGGGAAAGGTAGTTGGGTTAAGGTAAGGTAGTGCCTGCCTGTCGGCAGACAGGAGTTTAGTAGTTGGGTAAGGGTTAGGTGTTTAAAAAGACCAACTACTTAACCTAACGACCCTTCAGATCCCGAGGATCTTCAGGATCCGAGGGGCCAAACCAACAACCTAACCTTAACCCTAACCCTTTAACCAAGTGTGAATAGTCAGAAGTAAGTCCGTATGAACCCCGCACCTTTTTTGAAAAGTAATTTCTGGAAAGGCAAAGGTGCGGGATAAATCCGCTTACATCCGTATACATCCATATTTTTAGGAGGAATTAATGAACCCCGCACCTTCTTATAGGAGAAATAATATAACTGGTCTAAAATGCGCAATCCTTAGGTACAAGTGTAATAGTATAATATTTGCAATGAAGGAAGGTGCGGGATGAAGGATTTGAGAGAGTCGGAGAAGGTCTTTAAGGCCCTGGGGTCTAAGACAAGGCTTAAACTATTGAGGCTTCTCTGGCAGGAAGGGGAGTTACCGGTAACCCTCATTGCCCGGAGGTCGGGGATGACCATCGCCCGGGTCTCAAGGAACCTGGGGATCTTAGAGAACGTGGGCCTGGTGAAGACCAAGGAGACCAGGACCTGGGTCTTCTATTCCATTAATACCAATCCTTCCCGTCCCTGGCGTGGCCTTCTCTTAAAACTCCTGAAAGAAGGTCTGAAATAGCTGACTACAGAGAAAGTGAGCCCCGAAGGACAAGCCTACGGGGCAGGCAGGTGGGAAAGTGAGCAAGTGGGAAAGTGAGCAGAGGATTAAAGAATGATGAAAGGGAAAGTTGCAACCGCCCGTTCAGGATCCTGAGGATCCTTCAGGGTCCGAAGGGCAAAAGCGCCCGTCTGGCCGCCGGACAGGCAAAAGGGTAGTGAAAGACGCAGAAAAAAAATAAGGACAAAGATGACCAGCAATATGGAGAAGGCAAAGTAGTTAGGTTAGGGCCAGGTAGTGGGTTTGGTAGTTAGGTAAGGGTTAGGTTTTTAGAGACCAACTACCTAACCCCTGTCTGCCGACAGGCCCTGAACCGTTCTGGTACAGGGCAGGCAGGCAACAACCAAACTAACAACCTAACCTTAACCCTAACCCTTTAACCAAATAGAAAAGGGCAGAAGCAGTGAAGGGAAAGATAAAAGTTAGCATAGTCATAATAGAGGTATTGATTGCTCTTGGGATATTGGCTGTTCCCTTATTCTGGGTGCAGAAGATAGCCCGGGCAGCGAGCACCGGAAAGGCTATGATGGCTTATAGGGAGGGGGCAGTAGATATTCCCAGATATCGGATCTGGACTGGAAGTAGCTGGAGCGCTGAGGCAGTTGCCTTGGATGTAGTGGGCGATACCAATTGGGCTGTTTTAAGATCCTGTCCCAAGAGGAATGAGAAGGTATTGGGAGTCTTAGACCATCTTTCTGATGTCAATGTTCAGGTCTGGAATGGTACTACCGAGACATGGGGGAATCTACTAACGGACGCAACTACAAATACTGGCACGCCTGCCAAGAGAGCTTTCGATATTGCCTATGAACAGTCCTCTGGCGATGCTATCGTGGTCTTCTCCGTTGATAGTAACCAACCGCAATATTACTCCTGGAATGGAAGCGCATGGGGGACAGTGGCAGAAAGTGCCGTGGCCGTTGGAGATGCAACTGCAGATATTGAATGGGTTGGCTTGGCCTCTAAACCAGGAGCGGATGAGATAATTATGGTTACCCAGGATACCCTCCTTGATATCTATGCCCAGGTCTGGGATGGTTCTGCCTGGGGCAATGCAGTAAATTTAACAACGGCAACTGAGATTGCAGACAAACAATGTTTTGATGTGGCTTATGAGCAATCGAGGAAGAGGGCCATGGTAGTCTATACCACGCTTGATAATAATACCCCTAAATATAGTATGTGGGACACAATAGACCTCTGGGTAGCTGGGGGATCAGCAACTCCGACAGCAACTGCTGGAGATGACCTGCGTTGGGTCAAACTGGCTGCCAGGCTGGGTTCAAACGAACTCCTTTTAGGTGTCTCAGACGATGCTTATGATCTCAATGTTCAGCTCTGGTATAGTGGGGCTAGTGAGACCTGGAGTAATGCAACAACAGAGGTGATAGGCGGTACTCTCAAAAGTTTACCCACGCTTGATTTTAGGTGCTTTAATGTTGCTTATGAGAGCACTTCGGGAGAGGGAATGGTTGTCTGGAGTGATGACGATGAGACAGCCGAGTACTGCAACTGGGATGGGAGTAGCTGGTCGGGAGGTTCTACGGCAATGTCAGCAACTGCCACCTATTCCGTTGCCTGGGTAGCCCTGGCTTCCAATCCAGATT
>JAHIPW010000052.1 GCA_018903055.1 bacterium | reverse complement strand
TTCTTCCCCAACTTCCTTTAGAACCGAATTAAAATCACTCCAGGTAGCAACAACATCGATTTCTATTCTGCCACTTATCTCCCTGAAAATGTCTCTGATTATCCTATACCCCTTATCCAAAATATTGCTGACTTCCTTTTCGTTTGAAGCAAAGGTTCCTAATCTCGTAGGGATGATTGTATATTCTAAGTTCATAATTTTTTCTATAACTTTTTGATGCCCAAGTAATAATCTTGCTACAGCATCTTTCAGCATATGAGTATAATCCACTATCTGGGAGTCGCTTACTACGGCCGAAATATCCTGGTAGGGAATGGTATAGACAGTATCTTGCCGATCTCCGATCCCGATGGGACCAAACTCCTTCTCTTCCCCTTTTCCTATGATACCGTAAATATACTTGCCCTCTTGAACCATCATTCACCTTTCTTGAAAAGGGTTTTCATGGCATCCAGGAAGTCTTTCATAGAGACCTTAAGGGAGGAGTAATCTATCTTCTTTCCTTTGGATCTCTTCAGGAATTCCCTTACGGCGCTCATGGAGGCTTCCCTACAGACGGCCTCAATATCCGAACCCACCTTCTCCTTGGTCTCCTTGGCTAAGGCCTTGAGATTCACATCCTTTGCCAGAGGTTTCCCCCTGGTATGAATCTTGAATATCTCGTATCTCGCCGCCTCATCCGGGATGGGCAGTTCCAGGATCATATCGAACCTTCCCGGTCGTAATACTGCGGGATCGAGAATATCTATGCGGTTGGTGGCTGCCAAGACCACCACTCCTTTCAACTCCTCAATGCCATCCAGTTCTGTCAGGAACTGACTGATCACCCTCTCCGTAACCCGGGCATCTCCACCCGCCATTCCCCGGCGGGGAACAAGAGAGTCTATCTCATCGAAGAATAGAATAGAAGGGCTCGCTTGACGGGCTTTCTTGAATACCTCCCTCACCCCTCTCTCCGATTCCCCCACCCACTTTGAGATGAGCTCCGGGCCCTTGACTGAGATGAAGTTTACTTCGCTCTCCTTAGCTAAGGCCTTGGCCAATAGAGTCTTTCCCGTTCCTGGTGCTCCGGAGAGTAGTATCCCTTTTGGGGGGTTGGTATGGGCATGATTGAATAATTCCCCATACTTCAGGGGCCATTCTACCGCCTCTTTCAGGGTCTCCTTCACTTTTTCCAATCCCCCGATGTCATCCCACCGGGTATCCGGGATCTCAACGAAGACCTCCCTTATGGCAGAGGGCCCCACCTCCTTCAAGGCCTCCCTGAAGTCATTCATGGTGACCTCTAACTGGGAGAGGGTCTCGTAGGGGATCTCTTCCAGTTCAAAGTCGATAGAGGGAAATATTTTTCTTAGGGCGCACATCGCAGCCTCCCTGGCCAGGGCCTCTAAATCTGCTCCCACAAAGCCATGGGTAATGGAGGCTAACTTCTCTAAATCGACATCCTCTGCTAAAGGCATCCCCCGGGTATGGATTTCCAATATTGCCTTTCGAGCGTTCTTATCCGGGATGCCGATTTCAATCTCTCTATCAAACCTTCCCGGCCTTCTCAATGCCGGGTCGATGACGTCCGGGATATTGGTTGCCCCAATGACGATGACCTGTCCCCGAGACTGCAATCCATCCATAAGGGCCAATAACTGGGCCACCACCCTCTTCTCCACCTGCTTCTCGCCCCCCAATTCTTCTCTTTTGGGAGCAATGGCATCCAGTTCGTCAATGAAGATTATTGCTGGAGCGTGGGCCTGGGCCTCCTCAAAGAGTCTTCTCAGCCTCTCTTCGCTCTCCCCGTAGAACTTGGCCATCACTTCCGGCCCTGAGATATGGGTGAAGTAGGCATCGGTCTCATTGGCTACTGCCCGGGCTATCAGGGTTTTACCACAGCCTGGCGGCCCATAAAGGAATACCCCCTTTGGGGCCTCGATGCCCAGCCTTTCAAATACCTGGGGATATTTCAGGGGCAGTTCAATCATCTCCCGCACCCTCTGCTTTTCTTTCTCCAATCCCCCGATATCCTCATAGGTGACCCTGACCTCTCTCTCTTTGGCCTCCACTTCTCCCTTGATCTGGATGCGCGTTCCGGGATGAATGAGAACTATTCCTTTGGGGACGATGGAATCCACCATAAAGTCCTGACGCTGGGTACCGAAGAGGGTAGCCCTTATCCTATCCCCTTCTGATAGGGGAAGACCTTCTAAGAGACTTCCGATGTATCTCATATCTCCCCTCACCGCCCTCATCAGGGTTAAGGGAGAGAGGATTACTCTCTCTGCTGGTCTATGGGATATCTTTCCGATGCTCACCCTCTCATCCATTCCAATTTGAGCATTCTCCCTGATTATTCCATCCATCTGGATGATTTTTTTTCCTCGATCCTCCATATAGGCCGGCATGGCCTTGGCCGCCGTCTTTCTCTTCCCTCTAATCTCGATTATATCTCCCACCTCGGCCTCTATTCTCTTCATATCCTTGGGGTCCAGACGGGCTATGGCTCTTCCCACATCACGACCCTGGGCCTCAGCCACCTTCAAGGTTATTTCCTTAGTCATCCTTACTCCGTTAGGCAAAATGCTGTATCTCTAAATTTCTAATTATCAATATCCAATTTCCAACAAAATATTTTACCTTTGGTTAAAGGGTTAAGGTTAGGTTGTTGGTTTAGTTATTGGGTTAGGTAGTTGGTCTTTAAAAAACCTAACTCTTACCTAACTACTAAACTCACTACCTTATCCTAACCCAACTACCTTTCCCGCATTGGGACTTGGAAGTTCTCTATTTGGTCTTTCCTTTGGTCTTTTCCTTTGTCTCTTTTTCCTTCTCTGGCGCTGGCTTCTCATAGACCTTTCTATACTCTTCCTTAGCCTTCCCCGCCATCCCCAGATGGTCATAGGCCAGACCCAGTTGGTAGTGGGCATCCTTATTCTCTGGTTCTAACTCTAAGGCCTTAGTTAAAACCTCTATGGCCTCTTCATAGTCGCCCTTTCTCAAGGCGCCCTTTCCCAAGGTGACATAGGCCTCAACATAGTTGGGATTTATCTTAAGCGCTTCCCGGCATTCTGCTATTCCTTCGTCATACCTCCCATTTCTGATGTAGGCCAATCCCAGGAGCGCCCGTATCTTCTCATCTCCAGGGCTCTCGTTTAATATTTTCTTAGTTAGCTCTATGGCCTTATCTACCCTTCCTTCTTTAAGATGAGTATTGATAACTTCGATATCCTTCCCTTTTTCTGCCATCTCTCTCCCTTTAAAAGGATTACAGCGATAGATAAACAGATTACAGTGATACTTAAAGCATTTAATTCTAATCCCATTGGCGATTATAAGGAAGCCCTTCGCTATCGCCCCTCGGCTTTGCCTCGGGATACTTCGCCGAGGTATCCTGAGCCATAGGCGAAGGGCTCAGGAACCTTGTTTTCTTACTGCGTTCGAAAATATCACCATAATCATCAGTTTAAATCTCTGTAATCAGAAGTCTTTATTTCTTCTTGCCCTTCTGAAGTTTAATTTCCAAAATCCCATTCTTATAGGAAGAGGTTACCCCCTTAGCATCTACCGCACAGGGAAGGAGAACCTCCTTGGCATACTTCCTCTCTTTAGTCTTAGCAGAGATAGTAAGAATATCCCCTTTTATTTCAAAGTCGACATTCTCTTTAGAGACCCCGGGCAATTCGGCCACGACTAAGACGTAGTCCTTCTCATCAAAGACATCCACCATCGGTTCCCTAACTTCCTTGACTACTGGCCCTTTGGGAGTCTCTTTGATATTGCCAAAGGTCTCTACTCTTGGTTCTCCACCCGCTAAGGTCTTTACGCTGAAGCCATAGACTCCTCGGGCCTCTTTAGGAAAGCCCTTTATCTTAAATTCCTTTGTACCAGAGATCTCCTTTCCTTCCTTAGCTACCTTGTTCGCCAGGTCAATGAGGCTACCGATGCCTTTGAAGAGTCCTCCAAAACTTAACTTTCCAATCCCAAAGTCAATCTCTGTTTCCTTTCCTTCTTCCTCTTCCTTTCGCTTTTTCTTCTTTTCTTTTGCCATCTATCTCTTCCTCCTTTTCTTCCTCTTTCTTTTGGCTTTTTTCTTCGGCTTCTCTTCTGGTTTCTCAAATACCTTCTTTCCTGCCGCAGTAAGCTGATAGCCTCCTCTGGCAGTCTTGGTCAGATAGCCACCCTTGATTAAGGAATTAAAGAGAATGTTCACATAGCCCGGGGTAAACCCGGTCTTAGTGCTTACTATTGCTGGAGTGGCTTTCCCTTCTTCCTTAACCGCCTTGAGAACCTTTAGTTCACTGCTAACCATCTTTTTTCACCTCCTCGCTATTACTCGTCAGTGGTTTACGGTTGAGCGGTGCGTTTTACTTGCCCCGCTGATGAATAATTATTATTCAATTTGCCCGCTCGGCTTTCGGCCTCGCTGTTTACCCCGTTGATAATTTCATATCTACGGGGTTTACAGTTTACTGTTTCTTACCGTAAACCGTACACCGTTAACCGTAAACTATATTCTACTTCCCTAACTCCCTCTT
>JAHIPW010000008.1 GCA_018903055.1 bacterium | reverse complement strand
TGGAGATGCTCATTAAGAAACTCGATTCCCCCACCCTTCAGGTCCTGCTTGAGACCCAGATCGTAGAGGTAACCTTAACCGATACCTTTAGATTTGGAATAAGCTGGCTCTGGAAGGATTTTACCACAGAGCATAGTGAGGGTGCCCTGGAGGGGACTATGAGATTCGATGATCGCACCGGGACCACTGATGAGGCTATTAGATCTACAGCACTTTACTATACTCAGGACTACACCGGTCCCTATAAATTTCTTTTCAGGAATGATAATGTTGCCGCCCTGCTTCAGCTAACAAAATCAGTTTCAGATGTTGATATGGTCTCCAATCCCAAGATTGTGACCGCTAATCACATCAAGGCCCATATCTTTGTGGGAGAGAAGATTCCCTTTGCCCATGGCTTAGGTTATGGGCAGTATACCCTGAAATGGGAAGAAATAGGAGTAAAGCTCAGTGTCACCCCCCATATTAATGAGAAGGGAGAAACCTCCCTGGAGGTCAAGACCGAGGTGAGTGAGTTGGGCATTAACTATGAGACCATACTGGGAACAACTCCATCCGTTCTCACCAGGGAGGCAGAGACTAAGGTAAATGTGCCCAATGGTCAGACCCTGGTCATCGGTGGGATGATGCAGAATAAGGTAACGGATACCAGGTCTGGGATTCCGGGATTGATGAGGATTCCCGTCCTTAAGTATCTCTTCAGCTCGAAATCAAAAGTGACGAGAAAGGTGGAGTATATCTTTTTCCTTACCCCCCATATTGTAATGGGGGGAAGGGAGATAAGACCAGAGGAAATTCCAGAGATGAAAGAAGCAACTCCATCAGAATCCTCTCCTCCCGCAGAGGTTATTAAGATCGAGCCCATTAAGGAGAAAGAGAAAAGCAACAAGCAAAGAAAGAAAAATTAGGCCACATCCTAAAACTAAATGAATAAGCAAATGAGAAAGTGGAAAAGTAAGCAGTAATTGGTTATTGATTACACCTATTCATAATCCAGCATCTATTATCTGTGATCTGTGTCCATCTGTAATTTATCTGTGATAATCCGTGTGTAAAAGGAGGTAAAAAGTGAGAAAAAGATTAATGAAGAGTGGTTTAATCCTTATGCTGATGCTGATTATTTTAGCATCCGCTGGCTACTCTTTGAGTTGGGAGGCAAAGAGACATAGGAATTTAGGCTATAAGTATTATGAACAGGGAGAATATAAAGAAGCGGCTAAGGAATTGGAGAAGGCCATTGAAATGGGGGATACCGGAGCGCGAACCACTATCTGGCTCCAGAATTGTTATAGAGAGATTAGAAAAACAACTAAATTAATCACAGAGGACTCGCTTAAGGAAACGATTGCCCAGAACCCGGATGATCTCCAGGCCCACTGGCAGCTCGCCTTTCTCTATAAAAAGGCGGGTTATACTGGTATGATGGCTGATGAGTTTAGAGAGGTGGTCAGGATAAACCCCGGCATCACTGAAGCCCATTACCAGTTGGGGGTTTACTATGAAAGCATTGATAATCCAGAGGAGGCTATTAAGGAGTATGAGAAGACCTTAGAGATAGAGCCGAATTACAGTAAGAAGGGAAAGGTTCAGGGAGCACTCTTCACTCTCCACTATAATCAAGGGGTAAATTATTACAATAAAAGGGAATTCTCGGAGGCAAGAGAGAATTTCCAGAAAGCCCTGAAACTCAAACCAGAAGCGAAAGAGGTAAAGGAACTTCTGGAGAAGACGAATGAGATCTTAGGGGTCACTAAACCAAAACCAGTGGTAACTACTGGCAAAGCCAAGGATCTTATAGACCAAGGAGATAAATATTATAACTTCGGTCAGTACGATGCGGCCATCCAGGAATTCCAGAAGGCGGTTGAAACCGAACCCCGGTCATTAGATGCCCATCTCTATCTTGCTTATGCCTATGAGAAGCAGGGAGAGAAGGAGAAGGCCATTGGGGAGTATCAGAAGATAACCGAGATCGATCCCAATCATCTGGATGCCCATTATCAGTTAGGAATCTATTATGATAGTGTAGGCAAGAAAGAAGAAGCCATAAAGGAGTATGAAAAGGTTCTATCTTTAAAACCGAGTAAGGAGAAACTTGAGAAAATCTCTCCCGTTCTCTATACCTTCTATTACAATCAAGGGAAAAGCTATTACCAAAAGAAGAAGTATAGAGAGGCAAAAGAACAATTTCAGAAAGCATTAAAGGTCAAACCAGGCGATTTCCATGCTACTGAGATGCTTTCCACAGTGAAGATGCTTCTCGAGGAGCAAGGAAGAGAATAACGCAGTTGCAAGGAGTAAAAAAAATATGTCTCCCATCAAGAAAAAGTTCGCCCTGAGATTAGAAGATAGGCTCATCATCCTGGTGGTGGCCCTAATCATCACCATCATGATTGCCGTAACCATAGTTACCATTAAGCGGGAACAGCAGGGGATGGAGCTGGAGATAAGGAACAGGGTCAAGGCCCACTCTGACTTTCTGGCCACACTGACCCCAGAACAGCTTCTCAAGAGGGATTACATCGCCCTCCAATCTGTGGTGGATGAGGTAATCAAGAGGGACCCGGATATCGCCTATGTTGCCATCTATGATGAGGATGGTCGCACCCTGGCCAGATGCCGCAGCACCACCTTAAGCGAGAAGACTTTCCAATCAGTCGATAGATTACTCAAGGAATCCATTAAGATTACCCTGGCCTCCAAGATAGAAAGGATCCAGATAGGGGAGAAAGAGATTCTTTATGATACCATCGTCCCTATCAAGGTTCCCGAATTGAAGGTCGCGCCAGTGGGGGCGGTGCGCATTGGATTTACCACCGCTCGTATCAAAGAGAAGGCCAAAGATATCCGCGATCAGAATATC
>JAHIPW010000051.1 GCA_018903055.1 bacterium | reverse complement strand
TCTTTGACATCTTCTCTTACCCTTGAGAATTTACCATAGGCAGTGCCTGCTTTCTCTTCTTCTGCCCAGAACTCTTCAGGGAAGGTATTGGAATAAGCAAGAAAACCAAATCTCTTACCCTCTACTTTCAGAATAACCGGCTTTCTTGCTTCAAAGATATTCTTCCCTGCTCCAATGTGGAAGATCATATTGCTATCCAGAACTTCTATGGTCTCGAAGAGGGCTTCTTCTCCATAGTCCAGGATGTGATTATTGGCCAGGGATAGGACGTCGAATCCCGCTTCCTTTAATCCTTCGGCGACCTTGGGGTTTGCTCGGAAGGTATATTCCTTATTCGGGACTGGTTCTCCTTTTGTGGATAGGGGAGATTCCAGGTTCGCAAAGGAGATATCGGCATCCTTAAATATGTGAGCGGTATACTTGTAGGGATAGGAGGGACCATACTCTTCAATGAATGGTCTTAAGCGATGAGCGAGCATGATATCTCCTACCGCCACAAGAGTTATTTCTTCTTGTTGGGTAATAGCATTTAAACTTAGTAAAAAGCACAGGATAGTAAGTAGTAAGAAAACTTTTTTAAACATTCTTAGCTCCTAACATTCTAACCTGCCAACATTTTAGCAATTTTTAGAAAGAAAGTCAATTGAAGAAGTATAAGATATTAGAGCATACGGCAGATGTGGGAATAGAGGCAAGAGGCGAGACCTTAAAGGAAGCATTTGCGAACACTGCCTCTGGAATGCTTTCTATTATGATCGATCCAGAGAAGGTTGGGGAAAAGGAGTCCTATTCTTTACAGGTAAAAGGAAAGGATGAGAAAGAACTATTAGTTGCCTTCTTAAGTGAGTTACTTTATAAATATGAGGTAAACGATATTTTACCAAAGAGGGTTGATATCTCTCTTTTGACTGATAAAGATTTGAAGGCTGAGGTATACGGGGAGAAGATAGATCTGAAGAGACATACCATAGATACCCAGATCAAGGCGGTAACCTATCATCAGTTGGCGATAGAGAAGAATAAGGACTGGAAGGTAAGAGTGATCTTCGACATTTAGACACGGATCTACACGAATAAAAACCACGAATAGACACGGATTTATCTGTGATCATCTGTGTCCTAGATCTGTGCTAATCTGTGCATAAAGAGGTTTACAAAGATGAAAAAAGAGTGGAACGGCCCATTAGAGAGGATCGATGAGTATAGATATCGCATCCCCAAGTCCTATAAATCAGGGATGCGCACCTCAGGGATTATCTATACCGATGAGAAACTTCTAAAGAGCATCCGCCAGGACCAGGCACTAGACCAGGTGGCCAATGTTGCCTTTCTTCCCGGGATTGTGGGCAGTTCCTTAGCCATGCCCGACATCCATTGGGGCTACGGTTTTCCCATCGGCGGTGTAGCTGCCTTTGATATAGATAAGGGTATAATATCTCCGGGCGGGGTAGGCTATGATATCAACTGCGGAGTAAGAGTATTACGCACTAATCTAAAAGAAAATGATATAAAAGAAAAGGTTCAGGATCTGGGCTGGGCTCTCTTTCGCGAGATTCCCTGTGGGGTAGGCTCTCAAGGGAAAATTAGAGTGAGCGATAGTGAATGGCAGGAGGTTCTTACCAAGGGCACCCAGTGGGCGGTGAAGAAGGGCTATGGAACGCATGAGGATATTGAACATACTGAGGAGAGAGGAGCCATGCCCGGCGCTGACCCGGATAAAGTCTCTCATCATGCTAAAGAGAGAGGGAGAAAACAGTTAGGAACCCTGGGAGGTGGGAATCATTTCCTGGAAATTCAGGTAGTAGAAGAGATCTTCGATGATGAAGCAGCCAGACTCTTTGGCATTGAGAAGGGTTCCATCACGGTAATGATTCATTGTGGCTCAAGAGGCTTTGGTCATCAGGTCTGCACCGACCACCTGGTTTATATGGGAAGAGCCATAGAGAAGTATGGTCTAAGCCTCCCTGATAGGCAACTGGCCTCCGCCCCTGTGAATTCCAAAGAGGGGAAAGACTACTTTGGGGCCATGGCCTGTGCCGCCAATTATGCCTGGGCGAACCGGCAGTGCATTATGCACTGGACGAGAGAGATTTTTGAGAAAATCTTGGGAAAGAGCCCCAAGGATTTAGGGATGGAATTAATCTATGACGTGGCCCATAATATTGCAAAGTTTGAGGAGTATGAAGTAGGAGGAAAGAAGGTAAAATTATGCATCCATAGGAAGGGAGCAACCAGGGCCTTTGGACCGAATCATCCTCAGATTCCTAAAGAATATAAATCCATCGGACAGCCGGTTTTAATTCCCGGTGATATGGGGACTAATTCCTATATCTTAGTGGGAACTAAGAAGGCAGAAGAAGAGTCCTGGGCCTCGACCTGCCATGGCGCAGGAAGGGTGATGTCAAGACATGCTGCCATTAGACTTACCAGAGGAAGGAATATTAAAGAGGAATTAGCTCAGAAGGGAATCATTGTCCACTGGAGGGGAAGGCACACCCTAGAGGAAGAGTTCTCCGGGGCCTATAAAGATGTGAACGAAGTGGTCCAGGTGGTCCAGGGAGCCGGGCTTTCAAAGAAGGTGGCTAAACTAAGACCCTGGGTGGTAGTGAAGGGCTAAAACAAGCAGTCCAAGGTCCAAAATCCAAAGTCCAAAGTCCAAAGTCGTTGGTAGTTGGGTTAGGGTAAGGTAGTGGGTTTGGTAGTTCGGTAAGGGTTAGGTGTTAAAAGACCAACTACCTAACCCAACAACCAAACTAACAACTTAACCTTAACCCTAACCGAATAACGAAATATTTGACATTGGACATCGGACATAGGACAGGAGACAACGAATGTTGGATATAAAGTTTATCAGGGAGAATCCAGAAAAGGTAAAGGAGGCCTGTCGGGCTAAGAAGGAAGAGGTAGACATCGATAGGCTACTGAAATTGGATAAGGAATATCTCGGACTTCTTCAGAAGACGGAGGAGTTGCGCCATAAGAGGAGGGAGAGTTCCAAAAAGCCTCCTAAAAAGGGTGTAACTGCGAAGTATTCCAAGGAAGAACTTAAGAAGTATGAGGAAGAGACACGAAAGGCGAAGGAAGAGAGGGATAGATTACTTTTAGAAGTTCCTAATCTTCCCGCACCGGATGTAAAGTTCGGCCAGAGCGAGAACGATAATGAGGTTATCAGAACCTGGGGAAAAAAGCCTGACTTTGATTTTGAGCCTCTGGATTACTTGGTATTAGCAGAGAGTCTGGACCTGATTGATGTAAAAAGGGCAGGCAAGGTATCCGGGACACGCTTCGGGTATCTCAAGAATGAGGCGGTTCTATTGGAGTTTGCTCTGGTCAACTTTGCTTTTGCTACTTTGACCAAAGAAGGTTTCTCACCCGTAGTTCCCCCGGTTCTTATAAATGAAGATTCCATGCTCGGTATGGGCTATCTGGCTCATGGTGGAGAGGAGGAGACCTATCACTTGACTAAGGATGGCCTCTATCTCACCGGGACGAGTGAGCAGTCCATCGGCCCTATGTATAAGGATGAGGTTCTCAGTGGGAAAAAATTACCTAAAAGGTATGTGGCCTTCTCCAGTTGCTTTCGCCGGGAGGCAGGCTCCTGGGGGAAGGATACCAAGGGAATCTTCCGGGTTCATCAGTTCGATAAGATAGAGATGTTCTCCTTCACTACTCGGGAGAATTCTATGAAGGAGCACGACTACTTTCTTGCCTTGGAAGAAAAATTGGTCCAGGCCTTGGGAATTCCTTATCAAGTGGTCAAGATGTGCACCAGTGACCTGGGTAACCCAGCAGCCAGGAAGTATGATATCGAATGCTGGATCCCCTCTCAAGGAAAGCATCGCGAGACTCATTCTACCTCTTGCTGTACCGATTATCAGGCGAGAAGATTGAATATAAAGTATAAGGATAAGGACGGAAAGAAAAATTTTGTCCACATGGTAAATGGAACCGCCTTTGCTATCGGGCGGACAATCATCGCCTTAATTGAGAACTTCCAAGAGAAGGATGGCTCAATCCTAATTCCCAAGGTTCTGCGTCCCTATATGGAAGGGAAGAAGAAGATAACCAAACACGAATAATTTAGTTCGGAGTTTACAGTTCGCCTCTCGTCCCGAGGGGACTCGAGGTCCCCGAGGGAGAGTTCGGAGATAAAAACACGAATTCACACGAAACAAAAGATTTGGAAGGATGGAGGAGGTGATAAGGGATGGATAAGAGGTTTTGGCTGACCCTTTTGGTCGCGAGTTTACTTTTAAGCGGAATCTGCTGTAAGAAGAGGGCTGAAAAAGGGCCTGAGGAAGCTCCCGGGGTTGAAACCGAGGAGCAGGAGGAACAGGGAAAGGAAGCTCCCGCGGTTGAAATCGAGGAGTAGGAGGAACAGGAAAAGGATGAATAGATGACCCTGCCCCTTTTTGGAGGCGTGGCAGAGTGGATGAATGCACCGGTCTTGAATCCCGCACCAAAATTTGGAGAGGTGCGTGAGTGGCTGAAACGGGCAGTCTTGAAAACTGCTGTGGACAATTTGTCCACCGGGGGTTCGAATCCCTCCCTCTCCGTATATTTTTGGTGCGGGACGAATCCTACCCCTTCCGCACTATTAAATCTGTGTTCATCTGTTTAACATCTGTGCTAATCTGTGTTTCCGGAGGGGTCGCCTAGTTGGCTTAGGGCGGCGGATTGCTAATCCGTTATACGGTATAATGCCGTATCGAGGGTTCGAATCCCTCCCCCTCCGCCAACCGCAGATTTATGCAGATATAAATGCAGATGACCGCAGGTGAAAGTGAATGATGAAACGGAGTAACGGTGAAACGGAGTAACGGAGTAATGGAGTAAATGAAGAAGATCTGGGTAAATAAAACGAGTTCATTTATAGATGCTAAAAGATTTGACGACCATTATTATTTGGCAATGTCGAGCACTGAGAGACTGGATACTGTACAGTTTTTAAGAGAGATGCATTTCAAGATGAAGCGAGGGTCAAAGAATGAGAGTAGAAAAGGACTACGAAGAGTTATTGAGGTTATTCAATAAAAATAAGGTTCGGTATTGTGTTGTTGGCGCTTATGCAGTGGCCTTTTACGCGCGACCTCGATATACAAAGGACATGGATATTTTAGTAGAGCCGAATATCGATAATAGTAAAAGAATTCTTAAAACACTTAATCAATTTGGATTTAAAAGTTTATCTTTGGCGGAAAAAGATTTTAGTAAAAAAGGCCAGATTATTCAGTTAGGTTATGAACCAATAAGAATAGACATTATGACTTCAATAGAAGGATGCAGCTTTCAACAGGTATGGAAGCATAAGACCCGTGGAATTTATGGAAAGGAAAAAATTTTTTTTATCGGCCCGGATGAATTGATAAAGAATAAGAAAGTATCAAAGCGTAAACAGGATAAGGTGGATTTAGATATTTTGTTAAAATTAAAAAAGATGTAACTTACGTTAAAATAAAGTTTCGGCCGAGTGAAGGTAGAGCGCTCCGATAGGTTATAAAGTTTTAAAATGTGCCTGTAGCTCAGTTGGATAGAGCGTGAGGTTGCGGACCTCAAGGTCGTGGGTTCGAATCCCTCCAGGCACGCCAAAATTTCCTTGCAGGAAATTTTGATATCGAGGCCATAGACTGGCCGAGATACCTTTAAGTAAAAGAGATAAGATCTCTCACTCCAGTAAAAATGGGAGTTCGAGATCCGAAATTTCTGCAAGAAATTTCGGAGAGATGGCCGAGTGGTTGAAGGCGGCGGTCTCGAAAACCGCTGTGTCCGTTAGGGCACCGGAGGTTCGAATCCTCCTCTCTCCGCCATAAACACGAATTACAGGATGCGCTTCGCTGGCATCCTAGAGAGCATAAATAATTAAGCATTGGCACGAATTATAAAGAAAAAACGGAAGTAATTAACACACGAATATACACGAATAGAATGGTTAGGAAAAGTATTATCTCTGCAGAAATCTTATCTGGAGAGACGATATAGAGTCTGGCCCTATTAGGCAGGTATTTTCTAATGGCGTTTTACACAGATAACCGTAAATAAACTTGTGTTATAGAGAGAAAAAAGAAATGAAGAAAAAATATCGGCTGCTCTCTGGATGGAAACATGAGAATCTGGACAGTAAGATAGAGTGGTTTCTCTCGTTGCCCATTACTGAAAGATATAGTCAAATAACAGGCCTGGGTGAATTTTTAAGGTCAGCCAGGAGAAGGGAGAAAGAGGCCTATTTAAATGCTCGCAGGACATTTAAAACTATACAGATTCTTAAACAAAAATAGGGTAAGATACTTAGTAATCGGTGGGGTAGCCTGTGGTATCTATGGATCTCCTCGAGTAACAGTGGATGTAGATATTGCTATTGAACCCACAATAGAAAATACCATGAGGCTACATAGGGCATTGGTTAAGGCAGGATTTGGTACCGCCTACTTAACTACTCCGGAGAAGATATTGGCCAACGAGATCAGTATCTTTGACGATTATATAAAGCTGGATATAATAACTAAACCCAAAGGTCTTGATTTCAAAAAGGCTTGGTCAAGAAAATCGGTCAGAGATATAAAAGGAGTCAGGGTGAAATTTATCTCTCTGGATGATCTCATAGGATCTAAAGTTGCTTCACATAGGAGAATAGATATAGAGGATATAAAAATCTTAAGGAAAATAAAGAAGAGATTAAAATAAAAGGTTGAGTGATATGAAGGAGAGGTGCGGGAGTGGTTTAACCGGCACGCCTGCCCGCCCTGACAGTTGTCAGGGCTCCGCCTGATTATGGCGAGACCTCGCCTTCGGCGGGGAGGTCTCGCCCACCAAAATTGGTGGGCGGAGAGAACGTGTAAAACAATGTGGAATATTTATGTACTTTTTAGTGAGAAAACAGGGCGTACCTATGTAGGATGTTCAAAAAATATTCAAGCACGTTTAAATCGACATAATTCGGGGCGGGTAAAAGCAACTCGTAATGGTTGTCCGTGGCGTTTAATATATAAGGAAGGAATTGGAAACTATTCTGAAGTTCGGGGTAGGGAAAGATATTTCAAGTCAGGAGCGGGTCGTAGATATCTGGCAAAAATTTTGAGTAGATAATGGAGAGGTCGCGTAGTGGCCGAGCGCGCGTGCCTGGAGCGCACGTAGGTTCTTATGAGCCTCCAGGGTTCGAATCCCTGCCTCTCCGCCAGC
>JAHIPW010000007.1 GCA_018903055.1 bacterium | reverse complement strand
GCAGTCTCTTTCCCTTGATTTGGAACGCAAGGGTGGAGAAATGGATAGACTACTATACCGTAAATGGCAGGGGATGCCTTTCTCGTTCGTTAAAGAGATCAGAGAAATATATCCAGAGGGTAAAGGAGATCTTTCGGGAAGCATCCCTGCCAGAGGACTTAGCCTATGTGGCCATCGTAGAATCTGGATATTATCCCTTTGCCCAGTCCCCCAAGAAAGCGGTGGGTCACTGGCAGTTTATCGAGCATACTGGCAAGGCAAACGGACTGGAGATAGACTACTGGTATGATGAGAGAAGAGATCCCGAAAAGGCCACCCAGGCAGCAGCCAGAAAATTTAAGGACTTATATGAGAGGTTTGGTTCCTGGGAACTGGCCTTGGCAGCCTATAATTGTGGTGAGTATAGAGTAGAAAAGGCAATAGCGAAGGCCGAAACCCGGGACTACTGGGCATTGTCTCTGCCTCGTGAGACAGAGGATTACGTTCCTAAGATAATGGCTATTCTGTTTATTATTAAGGAGCCAGAAATTTTCGGCTTTGTTTCTAATTTTGAAGAAGGAATCTTCTGGGAAGAGGTAGAGGTGAAGGGTTGTGTTGATTTAAGATTAGTAGCCCAATGTGCCCAGTGTAGTTTGAAAGAGGTACAGGAATTCAACCCCGAATTACAGCAGTTGTGTACTCCGCCCGATAAAGAAGAATACATTCTAAAATTGCCTCCGGGCAAGAAGGAAATATTCTTAGAGAACTTCGCTTCGTTACCGGAAGAAGAAAGATATTTATCTAAAAAAGAGATTGAAAAGAAAAAAGTCATCGTTTATACGGTAAAAAAAGGTGATACTTTAGGCAGAATTGCCAGCCACCAGAGAGTAAGTGTGTGGCAGCTGAAGAAATGGAATAACCTGAAATCAGATAGAATCTATCCCAATCAAAGAATTAAAATCTATCCTTACCGCTCGTGAGGAGAAGTTATGGGTGATTTGAAGAAGAAAGGTTTGGGTAAGAAGTTTATTTCAGGGATTTATAACTACTGTGATCGATGGTGCGAGCGCTGCTCTCTTACCAGTAAATGCTTTCTCTATGCCAAGGATCAGAAGAGGCTCGCAGAGCATAGAAGAAAGGGGGAGGATCCCTACGATTGGAAGATTGTAATGAAGGATGTTGCAAAAAGCTTTAAGGAGACCAAGGAGTTGATCCTCAAGACGGCCAAGGAGCGGGGGATTGACTTGGAGAACCTGCCAGAGGAGGAGTATGAGTCGCCCGATCCCACGGGACATCCTCTCTATCAGCGTTCCCATAACTATATGGACTTAGCCCGTAAATTCCTTGAGAGATTGCGTAAATCGATCCAGGCCTTTGGAATAGAACTTCCGGAACGGATTGAGATTATCCCTTCATCTGTGGAGGACGTAGAGACACTCAGGGAAATTGTCTCTTGTCACGAGATCATATCCTGGTACCATACCCAAATCTCGGTAAAGGTCTATCGGGCATTGGGCTCGAAGATGGAGAAGAGTGAGGATAAAGAACTGGACGAGATAGATATCTACGATGCTAATGGAAGCGCCAAGATAGCATATCTGGGAGTGGTGAAGTCCATCGTTGCTCTACAGAAGGTCTACCATTGGAATGAGGACCTGCAGGATGATGCCCTCACTCTTCTGGTAGAGGCGGACCGATTACGCAGGATGATCGATAAAAAATTCCCAGGGCATCGTACTTTTAAACGCCCGGGCTTCGATGAGTAATTGGGGGATAAAAATGGAGAGAAAATCAGTCATTCCCAAGATATCAAAAGAGGTCTTGCGGAAAAGGAAACAGAGAGACCCCGACCTGCCTGAATTCCAGCCTCCCTCGAGAGGGAAGACACATTCCTTTAAAGAAGTGCTGGAGAGAGAAGAAGAGGAGTTAGAGAAATGAAGTCTTACAAAGAGGAAGTATGGTTCAATACCAAAAGGAAAAGGGAATTAATTAATATCACTCCCCAGGTAGCAGAGGCGGTGAGGAAAAGCAAAGTCAAAGAGGGCTTCTGTTTGGTCAATGCTATGCACATTACGGCCAGCGTCTTCATCAATGATAACGAGAGTGGACTGCATCAGGACTTTTTAGAGTGGCTGGAAAAGTTGGCCCCTTATGGTAAGGCCTATAAGCACCACCAGACCGGCGAGGATAACGGCGATGCCCATTTGAAGAGAACCATTATGGGTCGGGAGGTGGTGGTGGCCATTACCGAGGGTAGATTGGACTTCGGCCCCTGGGAGCAGATATTCTATGGGGAGTTCGATGGTCAGAGAAGAAAGAGGGTTCTCGTTAAGATTATTGGTGAATAATTGCTATGAAGCCATTATCGTTTAACCCGTTTAGTCCGTTTAGTCCGTTGAGGTATTGATGAATGAAAAAAGAAAATTTCATACTGATCTAAGAAGTCTCAAAAGAGAGACCAGGGTTTATCTCTCTTGCGGGCGAGGTCCGGGAGGACAGAGGAGGAATAAGAAAGAGACCTGTGTAAGACTCCGTCATATACCATCGGGGGTCACGGTCACTGCTACCGAACATCGCTATCAGGCAAGGAATAAGGAACTGGCCTTTGAGAGATTACAGAAGAGATTGACAAAACTCAATAAGAGAAAGAAACCACGTATTCCAACTAAGATATCCCGGGCAAGAAAGGAAAAGATTCTTGAGAGAAAGAAGAGGCGGGCAAAGAAGAAAAAACTGCGCAGAAAAGTAGAGATTACTTTAGAATGAGAAAAGATTATCCTGAGAAGCAACACTATTTTATCTATTTTTTGGATCGCTTCTTAGCCCTTTTTCCCTTTATTCTGGCTAAGGTGGGACTTCTGTATGGGGGATTTAAACTATGGCGATGGAAGAGAAGAATCAGTAAATACCGCAGACAACTTGATCGACTCTGGTCTCTTCTGCCCAGAGTAAAGCCGTCGGCCTATGAGGGAGAAAGATTAAAACTACGTGCTATAGAGATTAATCTTAGCAAGGACGAATCTGCCTTCAAGGAAAAGGAGCGGGAATTCAATCAGGCCCATTTTAAGTATAGACAATTAAAAGGTGAGATCTTCCGCCTACCCTCTAACTATTAAGACTCATACGGCAGGAAAGTAGGAAAGCCCGCCTCTTCGGCGGGTCCACCGTTGAGGTGGATAAGAAAGTGGCCCTATTACAAATTTATAAAAGACTTCTGAAGCACTTTGGTAGACAATACTGGTGGCCAGCAGATACTTCATTTGAAGTAATCGTCGGCGCCATTCTCACTCAACAGACGACCTGGAAGAATGTCGAGAAGGCAATAGATAATCTAAGGGAGAATGATCTCTTGGACGTTTCTTCCTTGGCCAGGGTAAATCTTAGACGCTTAGAGAAGGTCATCCGTCCTGCAGGATACTTCCACCAGAAGGCAGAAAGATTAAAGGGGGTCTGCAAGTATATCTATAAAAATTATGGGGACGATTTAGATAAATTATTTTCAAAACCTATCCCGAACTTAAGAGAAGAATTACTCTCCTTGAACGGTCTTGGCCCGGAAACGGTAGACTCCATCATCCTCTATGCAGCGAATAAACCTATCTTCGTCATCGACGCCTATACCAGGAGGATGGCCCATAGATTGGGAATCACTGATTTAGACCAATACGAAGACCTGAGAAAATACTTTGAAAAACATCTTCCCAACGATTTGGAACTCTACCAGGAATTCCACGCCCTGATTGTTGAATTAGGAAAGAACTACTGCAAAACAAAACCCAACTGCTTTCTCTGTCCTTTAAGAAAGGAGTGTCAATTTAGTCAATGATTATTGCCTTGAAACAGAAGAAGCCAAGGATCGGTAAGGACGTTTATATTGCAGAGAGTGCTCAGGTGATTGGAGAGGTAACTATTGGGGATTATTCCAGTATCTGGCCCAATGCTGTGTTGCGCGCCGATATTGAGCCAATTAGAATAGGGAAGTGTTCCAGTATTCAGGATGGGGTTCTGGTTCATGTCAATTGGGGCCTGCCGGCCATAGTAGGGGATTATGTTACCGTAGGCCACGGAGCCATCATTCATGGCTGTAAGATTGCCAATAATTGTTTGATTGGCATGGGAGCCATTATTCTCGATGGAGCAAAGATAGAGAAAAATTGTCTCATCGGTGCGGGAAGTTTAGTCCCTGAGGGAAGAAAGATTCCAGAAGGAAGTCTGGTTCTTGGTGTTCCGGGCCGGGTGGTGAGGAAACTCAATCAGAAAGAGATCAAGAAATTAAAAGATGCTGCTTTAGAGTATCTCGATTTCGCCAAGAGGTTCAGGAAGTAATGGAGAAGGAAGAGAAACAAAAGGTTATATTAAAAACTTTAAACGGTGTTATTTTATTTGGGTTAGGAATAATTATTTTTGTAACGGCCGTCGTAATACCCGAGATTATTGAAATGGAAAGAGACATCGGTATTCGTGGGCCATCAGAAATTCCACAGATGAAACCAATTTTTAATTTCAAAGATACGCTAATACCAATATTGGGCTTAGTAATTGTTATTGTTCTTATTTTATATTTAAAATTTTTTAAGCGCTTAAGAATGAAAATGAAAATTGTAATTTCCGAAATGTTGTTAATTTTGATTGGAGTGGTACTTGGTATTTTGATAACGATTTGGTATTTACCTATATTTTAAAGGATAAGAAGAATATGAGGGAAAAGATTTTGACTGGTCTGGTTATATTAAAGACGATAACCCTTGGTATTCTATTAATGTTTGCTGGATTAGTTATTGGTCATCTCATTGTCTTTGCGTCAATTACATTAGCGAATCTTTATTTTTCTAAAACCATTCTAAGATAGAAAGTTGGGAAATGCTATTATGCTAAGGATGGAGATGCATCTTCATACCCAATACTCTATAGATAGCTGGCTCAAGTTAGATACAATTATAAAAGTCTGTCAGAAGAAAGGCATTAATGCCGTAGCAGTCACGGACCATGGAACGATTGAAGGGGCAGAGAGACTAAGGGAAAAAATAGAGAAGAAAAGCGCTAAGATCAAGGTGATTACCGGGGAGGAAATCTTTACTACTAAAGGTGAAGTCATCGGCCTATTCCTGAAAGAAAGAATTCCTTACTCATTGTCCCCTGAGGAGACGATACGAAGGATTAAAGAGCAAGAGGGATTAGTCTATATTCCCCATCCTTTCATCCCTCTCATTGCTAATAGTCTGGGTCAGGAATTATATGGGTTTCATAAGAAGATAGACATCGTAGAGATTTTTAACGCCCGAAGTTTCTTCAGGAGAAGTGGCAAGAGGGCAAGTCAGTTTGCCCGGAATAATGGGATTACAACTGCCGCAGGCAGTGATGCTCACTTTGCTTCTGAGATAGGGAATGCCTAT
>JAHIPW010000050.1 GCA_018903055.1 bacterium | reverse complement strand
TTAGGGGCTTGATAAAGCCTCTGCTAAACAGATAAACAAATGATACCACAGAATTTCTAACGGGGCAAGCAATATTTCAAAGTTTACAGTAACCAGCGAACAATAACCAGAATAGCTATCGAGCAATCAAGCTACCAAGAACAAGATCAAGGATCCAGGATCCAGGATCCAGGATCCAGGATCAAGCATCCAGTAGCTGTAAACTGTTAACTGGTTACTGGTTACTTCTATGTTCTAAGCGAGAAAGCTATGACCAATCTATCCGATTCTGTTCAATATGTAAAGGGAGTGGGACCCAAGAGGGTGCGCATCCTCAATAGATTGGGGATTGAGACCATTGAGGACCTCTTGCACTACTTCCCCCGGACCCATTCCGACCGCAGCCATCCTAAACCTATCGTCCGTCTTTTAGACGGAGAGTATGCCACCATAAAGGGAGTAATTAAGGCCAGGAGTATCATCAGGCCTCGGAAGGGATTAGATATTATTAAAGTAGCCATTGATGATGGGACCGAGATCGCCTATGCCGACTGGTATAACCAATCCTACTTGATGGAATATCTAAAGGAAGGGACGAAAATAGCAATAAGTGGAACGATTGAAAAGAAGTATAAGAAGACAGAGATCAAGAACTTTGCCTACGAGATAATTGAGGAAGGGAAGGAATTATTGAATACTTTAAGGATTGTTCCCGTCTATAACCTGACAGAGGGAATAAACCAGAAGTACTCAAGAACCATTGTCAAAAGAGTCCTCGATGAATATGCCGCTTCCTTGCCTGAATTCCTACCCCCTGACATCAGAAAGAGGAACAAACTAATAAAAATCTCCCGGGCAATAAATAGTATCCATTTCCCCCAAAGTAGCGCAAGTTATAAAGATGCCCGAAGGAGATTGGTCTTCGAAGAATTTTTCCTATTGCAATTGGGAATCGCCCTGAGAAAAAGAAAAATAGAAGAAGTGGGAAAGGGGATAAGATACCGCAAGCCCGGAGAACTCATTGGGAGGTTTTCACAACTCCTTCCCTTTGAACTCACCTCTGCCCAGAGAAGAGTGATTAGTGAGATTACATCTGATATGCAGCAAGATAAGCCCATGAACCGGCTCCTTCAGGGAGATGTGGGGAGTGGAAAGACCGTAGTCGCCGTCTATGCCCTGCTAAAAGCCATTGAAGATGGCTATCAGGGGGCGATTATGGCTCCCACGGAGATCCTGGCCCAGCAGCATTATTTAACCCTGCAGGAACTTCTCATCCCTCTTAAGATAAGGATAGAACTATTGATTGGGAGTATGGGTGAGAAGGAGAAGGAGGGGATCCGCAAGACAGTAGAGGAAGGGAAAGTGGACATCATTATCGGGACCCATACCTTAGTTCAGGAAGCAGCAGCATTTGCCAAACTGGGATTAATCATCATCGATGAGCAGCATAAGTTCGGAGTATTGCAGAGGGCTACTTTGAGAAAGAAAGGTCTGAATCCCGATGTCCTGGTAATGACCGCTACCCCCATACCGAGAACCCTGGCTTTGACCGTCTATGGAGACCTAAATATCTCTGTCCTGGATGAGATGCCACCGGGAAGAAAGGGGACTACCACCTACTGGGTTCCCCAGAGCCAGAGAAAGAATATCTACCTCTTCATTGAGAATGAGATTAAGAAAGGCCGCCAGGCATACATCGTCTATCCTTTAGTCTCAGAGTCAGAAAAGGCAACCTCCTCGGTGCCCCACCGAAGAGGTGGGATGGAAGAGTTAAAAGCGGCCACCGAGATGCAGAAACATCTTCAGAAAGAAGTCTTTCCGAAACTTAAAGTTGGTCTCATCCACGGCCAGATGCCTGGTGATGAGAAAGAGAAGATAATGACTGACTTCAAGAATAAAAAGTTGGATATTCTGGTCTCCACCACGGTCATTGAGGTGGGGATAGACATTTCCAATGCCTCTATCATGCTCATCGAGGATGCCCAGAGGTTTGGCTTGGCCCAACTCCATCAGTTAAGAGGCCGTATCGGAAGGGGAGAGTATCAGTCCTACTGCCTGATGTTCGCCGTCCCTCGGACATTTGAGAGTAAAAAAAGGATAAAGGTAATGACCGAGACCGGGGATGGTTTCCAGATCGCAGAAGAGGATTTGGAACTCAGGGGGCCAGGTGAATACTTCGGAACTAAACAGCATGGAATGCCAGAGTTAAAGATTGCCAATCTCTTAAGAGACCAGAGGCTCCTGGAGACTGCCCGCCAGGAGGCCTTCGCCTTCATAAAAAAAGACCCTAAGTTAGAAAACCCAGAGCATAGACTAATAAGAAAAAGCCTCCTATTAAAATTCAAAGGAGGCCTGGAAATCAGCTGAAACACGAATTGCAACCCTGCCTGCCGGCAGGCAGGCACAGAGAATGCAGAAAAAAATGGGCGAAACAAGCAAGGATTAAAAACCTAAGAATTTTAGAAGGAGGCAGCTATATTGAATTTGAATCGCTATAACTTGTTTTTATTAATTATTGGGATTATGGGCTTTGTTTCACTGATTATTTCTTTAAGAACAAAAACCAGAATTTCTATAGTTTTTCTTTGTATATTTATAGCAGTTTTTCTCCTTCTTCTCTTTTTCTTCCGGAATCCATACCGGAAAGTTACGATAAATAAAAATAGAATATTGGCGCCATGTGACGGCAAGATTATTGGCATAGAAAGGAGAGAGAATGACAGAATAGAGATATACGTTTTTCTTTCTATATTTGATGTCCATCGTTTTAGAAATCCGGTTTCCGGGGAAGTAGTAAACATTGAATATAAAAAAGGGAAATTCTACAAAGCATTTAACCGGGCGGCACTTAAAGAAAATGAGTCTAATAAAATCACGTATAAAATAGGGAATGGAGATATGATTTATACAACCCAAATAGCCGGATATATTGCTAGAAGAATATCCTGTAATCTAAGAGAAGGAGATATGGTACAGCAGGGTGATTTATTCGGAATGATTTCATTCGGTTCGGGGTGTTTGATAGATATTCCTTCAAACTACATCTTAAAAGCAAAATTGCATTCTAAAATAAAAGCAGGAAAAAACATAATTGCAGAAATTACGGAGGACTAATTAAATGAAAAAAGGAATATATACGCTTCCCAATCTTTTTACATTTACTAATATGCTCTGTGGTTTTTTATCACTGGCGTGTGTAGTTAAAGATAAATATAACTTTGCGGCATTACTTATCTTACTCGGAATGGTTTTCGACTTTTTAGATGGTTATCTATCCTGGCGGTTGGATAAAGAGTCTGAATTTGGTAAGCGCCTGGATAGTTTTGCCGACCTGATAACATTTGGCATTGCTCCGGTAATACTTATTTTTGCCGCAAGTTTTAAATCCTATGGTTTTGTCTATAAATTTTCACTCCTGATATATTTTATTGCCATTTCTTACAGATTAATCAGATATAGCTTGAAGAGTAATAATAATATTTTCCAGGGGCTGCCGGCAACTTTTTCTGGCGGCTTTATTGCGTTTATTTTCTTGTGTTTCCCAAGCTTTTTTACGAAACCGTGGTCATTTCTGTTTTTTGTAATGCTGGCTTTTTTATCAATTTCCAGTATTCCCTACAAAAAAATAGTGGTAAAGAAAAATTCTACTGCTTTACTTATTTTGCTAATTTTGATAATCTTATACCTTGTTTTTAAAGAATATTTAATTTTATCTCTTTTTGTTTTATATTTATTATCCGGATTTGTGAACGTTTT